>NZ_CALPCT010000028.1:0-19387 GCF_943193075.1 Streptococcus caecimuris
CCCACTCAACCACTGCGTCTTGCTCGACAATCCAAAAATAATTGAGAGGCTAGGACTTTTGTCCCAGCCTCTTTTGATTGCTTGTTATTGATTTTTATCCAGGCCAGTGATCTTTTTTAACTGCTTGGTTTCTGCAGTAGACGTAACATTGAAGATCTTATTGCCTTGTGTAGAGAAGCTAGATTCATCTCCGTTGCTATCTTTATAGACATAGCTGGTCCCATTTTCTGAACGCATAATGGCATAAGGTTTTCCGAGACGTTCGAGGGCCGTTTTTGGTGTATCGGATTTGGAAATGCCGCCAGTAGACTGGTGGTTGGCATCGCCCCCTCTTAGTCGGAAGGTGATATCTGTTAACACATTATTGCGGAAGAAAGCCATGATATCGCCATTGTCTGTTGCCCATACATTGACTCCATCACCAGGATTCGCACTGTCTGTGCTACTTACGGGTTGACCAAAGGCTGCAACTACGTCATCGTAACTGCTTCTTTCTTTTGGCCCACCAACCTCTTGTCCATCTTCGGTTCTTAATACAAAACCGGTGGTAGGGTGGAGGTTCTTGAGCTTTTCGATCTCAGGAATGGATGCAGCTCCTGGCACATATTGGAGAGATGCGCCATCATCTGGATCCAAGCTGAAGCGGCCTGAAAAATCATCTGAGCTACTGCTGTCTGAAGAAGTGCTCGACGATTTACTAGATGATGTTTTGGTAGAAGATTGTTTGATCGGTTTTCTAGAGCTAGAAGCTGTTTTTGCTGGTTGCGCAGAATTGGCAGGTGAGCAAGCGGCTAGTGTCACTAGTGAAAGAAGGCCGATCGCAAAGAAACGAATGTTTTTCATAAATACCCTTTCTAATGTGCTTCGCCAATCAGGCGAGGTTTTATTATATCAATAATCAAGGAAAGGAGCAAATGGCAACAAAAAAAACCCCTATTGCTAGGGGAATTTTTAAAAGATAAAAGATGATAAAAAATTTTATTATCAAGGCGGTAGACGGATTTGAACCGACGATCAAGCTTTTGCAGAGCCGTGCCTTACCACTTGGCTATACCGCCATAACATATAATATTGTAACCTAAAAATAAAGATAGGTCAAGAAAAACTTTTTACGTCAAACAACTTTAGAAAACCATTTCATCGTAGGGATTGAAAAAATCTCTCAAATAGCTTGCGAATTCTAGGGATTTCTGCTATACTTATAGAGTTGTCTAAGACAGCAAATACTCATCTCGGATCCATTGTGGCACCGTTGCCCTTGTGGTCGTGCTGCAAGTTGACGTCTGAGAGAGGAGAAAAAAACAAAAAAGGAGAAACTACTCATGGCAGTAATTTCAATGAAACAACTTCTTGAGGCTGGTGTACACTTCGGTCACCAAACTCGTCGCTGGAACCCTAAGATGGCTAAGTACATCTTCACAGAACGTAACGGAATCCACGTGATCGACTTGCAACAAACTGTAAAATACGCAGACCAAGCATACGACTTCATGCGTGATGCAGCTGCAAATGATGCAGTGATCTTGTTCGTAGGTACTAAGAAACAAGCTGCTGATGCTGTTGCAGAAGAAGCTGTTCGTGCAGGTCAATACTTCATCAACCACCGTTGGTTGGGTGGAACTCTTACTAACTGGGGAACAATCCAAAAACGTATCGCTCGTTTGAAAGAAATCAAACGCATGGAAGAAGATGGAACTTTTGAAGTTCTTCCTAAGAAAGAAGTTGCATTGTTGAACAAACAACGCGCTCGTCTTGAAAAATTCTTGGGCGGTATCGAAGACATGCCTCGTATCCCAGACGTAATGTACGTTGTGGATCCACATAAAGAACAAATCGCTGTTAAAGAAGCTAAGAAATTGGGTATCCCAGTTGTAGCGATGGTCGACACAAACACTGACCCAGATGATATCGATGTTATCATCCCAGCGAACGATGACGCTATCCGCGCTGTTAAATTGATCACTGCGAAATTGGCTGACGCTGTTATCGAAGGACGTCAAGGTGAAGACAGTGTTGCTACAGTAGAAGCTGAATTGGCAGCTACTGAAGGTCAAGCTGATTCAATCGAAGAAATCGTTGAAGTTGTAGAAGGCGACAACGCTTAATTTCATTCAATAAGTAACGAACCTAAGAGGGCAGGGCTCAGCCCGACCCTCTTATTTTATTAAAAAATATAGGAGAACAAAAATGGCAGAAATTACAGCTAAGCTTGTAAAAGAATTGCGTGAAAAATCTGGTGCCGGTGTCATGGACGCTAAAAAGGCATTGGTTGAAGTTGAAGGTGATATCGAAAAAGCGATCGAATTGCTTCGCGAAAAAGGTATGGCTAAAGCAGCTAAGAAAGCTGACCGTGTTGCCGCTGAAGGTTTGACTGGTGTTTATGTCAATGGTAACGTTGCAGCAGTAGTTGAAGTAAACGCTGAAACTGACTTCGTTGCGAAAAACGCTCAATTCGTTGAATTGGTAAACGCAACAGCGAAAGTGATCGCTGAAGGTAAACCAGCTAACAACGAAGAAGCTCTTGCTTTGACAATGCCTTCAGGCGAAACTCTTGAAGCTGCATACGTATCTGCAACAGCTACAATCGGTGAAAAAATTTCATTCCGTCGTTTTGCCTTGCTTGAAAAAACAGATGCACAACACTTCGGTGCTTACCAACACAACGGTGGACGTATCGGTGTTATCTCTGTGATCGAAGGTGGAGACGAAGCACTTGCTAAACAAATTTCAATGCACATCGCTGCAATGAAACCAACTGTTCTTTCATACAAAGAATTGGATGAGCAATTCGTGAAAGATGAATTGGCACAATTGAACCACGTCATCGACCAAGATAACGAAAGCCGTGCAATGGTTGGCAAACCAGCTCTTCCACACTTGAAATTCGGTTCTAAAGCTCAATTGACTGACGAAGTGGTTGCTCAAGCTGAAGAAGATATCAAAGCTGAATTGGCAGCTGAAGGTAAACCAGAAAAAATCTGGGATAAAATCATCCCAGGTAAAATGGATCGCTTCTTCTTGGACAACACAAAAGTTGACCAAGCCTACACTCTCCTTGCACAAGTTTACATCATGGATGACAGCAAGACAGTTGAAGCTTACCTTGAATCAGTAAATGCTTCAGTTATCGAATTCGTTCGTTTTGAAGTTGGTGAAGGTATTGAAAAAGCTTCAAATGACTTTGAAGCAGAAGTTGCAGCTACAATGGCAGCAGCTCTTAACAACTAAGAATAAAAAAATAAGAGGTTTCGAAGGAAACCTCTTTTTTGTAAGTAAAAACTGAAGCAGATGCTTCAGTCTTTTGCTTAATGTGCGAAGGTATCAATTCCTAGAAGCAGGGACAGGGTTCCCATGATGAGGCCGGCTAGTATCACTCCGAGCATGACTGCGAGGCTACTGCGTTTGAAGTCCCAGTCAAGGATGGAAGCTGCAAGGGCTCCAGTCCAGGCACCAGTTCCCGGAAGAGGAATTCCCACAAAGAGCAATAAGGCCCAGAAGATTCCCTTGTCACCTGCAACTTTTTCCAGTTTCTGTCCGCCCTTATGGCCCTTGTTCAAACACCAGGTGAAGAAGGAGCCGATGACTGGTTTATCTGCGCCCCAAGCGAGAATATGACGGGCAAAGAAGAAGATTATAGGAATCGGAAGCATATTGCCAATAACCCCAATGGTGAGGGCCTGCCAGAGGGGAATTCCTCTTGAAATAGCGAAGGGAACAGCGCCACGAAGTTCCACGAGAGGAACCATAGAGATCAAAAATGTAAGAATGTATTTCATTAGAAAAGCCTTTCGATTAGTCTTCTTCATTCTATCGTATCTTCTATCAATTGACAACTATTCCAACTTTTTTTAAATTTATCTTTTTTTGAATCTTTTATCTTGACTTTCTTAATTAGAAGGATTATAATAAAGACATAATTAATTAGAATCATTATAAAAAGGAGAACAACATGACAATGATGAAACATGAAGCAGCTACTGATGTAGCAACTTTTGCACCTTCTAATAAAGAAAGTCTTCCAGAGACAAAAGCGCTCTTGAACCAAGTCGTAGCAGATCTCTACGTAGCTCACATTGCCCTCCACCAAGTACACTGGTATATGCGTGGACGTGGCTTTATGGTTTGGCATCCAAAAATGGACGAATACATGGACAGCTTGGATGCAACCTTGGATGAAGTGAGCGAACGCTTGATCACTCTTGGTGGGGCTCCTTATTCTAGCATGACTGAATTTTTGGAACACAGCAATATTGAAGAACGCCGTGGAGCATTTACAAAAAATGTAGAAGAAAGCTTGGCACGTGTTCTTGAAATCTTCCATTACCTTGATGGCCTTTACCAAAAAGCTTTGGATGTTACTGACGCTGAAGGCGACGATGTAACCAACGATATCTTTGTTGGGGCGAAAGCAGAACTTGAAAAGAACATTTGGATGGTGGCTGCTGAACTTGGTCAAGAACCAGGATTATAAGATCATAAAAAAATAGAAGCCGTTGGCTTCTATTTTTTTGGTTTGTAGGAGATTTCCACTAATTAAAGGAATTCTTAATCTAACTATAGTTGGAGCGAAATCGAGGCCTATCGCTTCTATTTTTTTGGTATAGTTAATATGTGATTTTCTGTAAGCGTTCGCAGGTATAAGAAAGCGCTTACAAATTGAATAGTTAATCCTAAGAGGAGGTTTTTATGGGAAAGTCTTTTTTTGAAAAGCGTCCTGTTTTTAGTATTCGTAAGCTCTCAGTTGGAGCTTGTTCTGTTGTGATTGGGATTTCTGCCTTGGGTCTTTCAAGGGTCCATGCGGAAGAAAAGCCAGCCCTCGAAAGTGAACCGACTTCGATGGAGACACCAAGTGTTGTAACGGAAAACTCAGAAACGGAAGTTCCTGAAGCTGGTGCAAGAGTTTCAGAAGCTCCAGCTGTCATCACCCCTACCAGAGCTGAGGAAAAGCCAGCCCCTCAAGGAGAGGGCCAGCCTGTTTCTACTTCATCTGAGCGTGCTACAGGAACGGAAGAAACTGCTGCTCCAGATCAAAATCGTGTAGCGGAGGATATTGTGCAAGATCGAGAACGTGATTTTAATAAAGATTGGTATTTTAAATTAAATGCAGCTCCTGGTGCAGAAGGGCGTCAAGTGGATGTCAAGGATTGGAAAAAATTAGATCTTCCTCATGACTGGTCTATTTTCTTTGATTTCGATCACAACTCTCCTGCTCAAAATGAGGGGGGTCAATTAAACGGAGGGGATGCTTGGTATCGTAAGACCTTCCGTTTGGACGACAAAGATCTAGATAAGAAGGTCCGCTTGGAATTTGGCGGGGTTTATATGGATTCCAAAGTCTATGTAAACGGACAATTCGTTGGTCATTATCCAAATGGCTACAATGCCTTTTCTTATGATATTACTCCTTATTTGAATGCGGATGGAAGCGAGAATACCATCGCCGTTCATGTGGTCAATCAACAACCAAGTAGCCGTTGGTATTCTGGTAGTGGGATTTACCGAGATGTTAAGCTGAGTGTAACGGACAAGGTTCATTTAGCGCAGTATGGGACAACGATTACGACCCCTCAGTTGGAAAAACAGAAAAATGGGGCAGTAGATACAGTGGTGAAGAGCCGCATTGTCAACCAAGATGATCAAGCTCATAGTATTTATGCGGAATATGAAATTGTCGATCAAAATGGCCAAGTGGTGAGCGAAAAAACGCGCAGTGAAGCACAAGCTGTTCTAGCAGGTCAAGAGATCAATCTATCTCAAACCCTCCATGTTGAAAAACCAACCCTCTGGGATGTGAAAACGGATCATCCAGCTCTCTATACCTTGTATACGCGGGTTTATCGGGATTCGCAGTTGGTCGATGTGCAAAAGGAACGCTTTGGTTATCGCTATCTCAACTGGACGCCAGAAGGTGGCTTCTTCCTCAATGGGGTGGCGACGAAATTCCACGGGGTATCCCTTCACCATGACCACGGGGCTCTTGGAGCTGAGGAAAATTACAAGGCTGAATACCGTCGTCTCAAACAGATGAAGGACATGGGAGTCAATGCCATCCGGACGACCCACAACCCAGCCAGTGAACAAACCTTAAAAATTGCTGCTGAGTTGGGCTTGATGGTCCAAGAAGAAGCTTTTGATACCTGGTATGGTGGCAAGAAACAATACGATTACGGTCGTTTCTTTGAAAAGGATGCCACTCACCCAGAAGCTCGTAAGGGGGATACTTGGTCCGATTACGATCTACGGACCATGGTAGAGCGGGGCAAGAACAATCCAGCCATTGTCATGTGGTCGATCGGTAATGAAGTCGGTGAAGCAGATGGTTCAGACAAATCTGTCGCAACCGTTCGTCGGTTGGTCAAGACCATCAAGGACGTGGATGCAACCCGCTATGTCACCATGGGAGCTGATAAATTCCGCTTTGGTGATGGATCAGGAGGCCATGAAAAGGTAGCAGCAGAGCTTGATGCGGTTGGATTTAACTATTCAGAAGCTAACTATGAAAGCTTACGGGCCAAACATCCAAACTGGCTCATTTATGGTTCTGAAACCTCTTCTGCAACGCGGACACGGGGCTCTTACTACCACCCTGAAAGAGAATGGGTCGGCAGCAACCAAGAAGACCGCCATTATGAACAATCAGACTACGGCAATGACCGGGTTGGTTGGGGTCGGACAGCGACCGCCTCTTGGACCTTTGACCGTGATCATGCCGGCTATGCAGGACAATTTATCTGGACTGGTACGGACTATATCGGTGAGCCAACCCCATGGCACAACCAAAATGATACACCTGTGAAAAGTTCTTATTTCGGTATTGTCGATACGGCCGGCCTTCCAAAGAATGATTTTTACCTTTACCAAAGTCAATGGGTATCGGCTGAGAAACATCCAATGGTGCATCTCTTACCACATTGGAACTGGGACAATCCAGAATTAGCCAATCGTGTCATGGATGAAGAAGGACGGATCCCTGTTCGAACCTTCTCCAATGCCCACAGTGTGGAACTGATTGTCAATGGGGAATCACAAGGAGTCAAGACCTTTACCAAGAAGACCACAGCTGATGGCCGGACTTACCAAGAAGGGGCAAATCCGGATGAACTCTATCTAGAGTGGTTGGTCCCTTATGTACCCGGCAAAGTGGAAGCTATTGCGCGCAACGAAGCAGGAGAAGTGATCGCGAAAGATCAAGTCGAAACAGCCGGCAAGCCTGCGAGTGTTCGTTTGTTGAAAGAAGAACACGCGATTGCAGCGGACGGTAAGGATTTGACCTATATTACCTACGAAATCGTCGATGAAGAAGGTCGTGTCGTGCCAACTGCCAATAATTTGGTGCATTTCCATTTGCATGGACAAGGCCAAATTGTCGGTGTCGATAATGGGGAACAAGCCAGCCGTGAACGCTACAAAGCGCAGGAAGATGGCTCATGGCAACGCAAAGCCTTCAATGGCAAAGGGGTTGTGATTGTCAAATCAACTGAGCAGGCGGGAGCCTTTACTCTGTATGCAGACTCAGATCGCTTGCAATCAGACCAAGTCAGCCTCTTTACAGGTAAGAAGGACCAAGCAGAACGCACTGTATTAGGCGTGGAACCTGTTCGACAAAGTGCTTATCTAGGAGAAAAACCAACCTTGCCAAGTAAGGTCAATGTGGTCTATAGTGATGGCAAGGCCCAAGAAGAAGCCGTTGAATGGGATGCGGCAGACTATAGCCGTGCTGGCCAAGTCCGTGTGACAGGTCATGTTCAAGGACGCACGGTCGAAGCTCTGGTCGATGTGATCGGCGTGGAACAAGTCCTTCCAGTCATCAAACAAATCCCACAGGGAGCAGATCTAGCGACGGTGGATAAGGCTGTGCAATTAGTCTTCACCGATGGGACCACTGCCCACTATGAGGTCGATCAATGGACCTTGGAAGCTGGTCAAGAAGATCAGTTGTCCACACCAGGAGCACGCTTGAAAGCGACAGGACTCCTAGGCAATGGGGAAACGGTCCAAGCGACACTAGTGGTTGCAGGAGGAGATGTAGCCAAGGCTAAGAAACCAACGGTTCAGCTAGATGGAGTAGCTCTTCCAAAATTTGGTAGTGGCAACCATACCATTTTCCGTTCCCTCGCTTATGGTCAAGAGCCAGGTCAAGTCACAGCAAGTGCAGAAAATGCTCAAGTGACGGTCCTACAAGCTAATCGCGAAAATGGTTTGAAGGCTCAAATCTTTGTAACTGCTAAGGATACAGGAGCTGTACAGACCTATGTGGTCCAATTCCAAGAAGAAAGTCCACAGATCGAGCGCCTAGAATTGCGTCTGCCAGAAGGGCAAGAACTCAAGGAAGACCAAACGGTACCACTTGAAGTCATTGCCCATTACCAAGATGGTAGCCAGGCAAGTCTCAAAGCAGATCAAATCGATGTAAAAACAAGAGCTGGTAGCCAAGGAAAAGCCGTCGCAACCAATAAAGGTTTGGAATTGCGAGAAGCAGGATTGGTTCATTTAGAAGCTAACTTCCAAGGACAAACAGGGGAAGTCAGCTTTACCATCACGCCAAATCCAGAAGAAAAGACAGTTGTCAAGGTGCGTCCTGTACGGATCAGCACCGATCGAAACGTTTTGCCAGCTCTTCCAGAGACAGTCTTGGTCGAGTATGACAAGGGATTCCCGAAAGAAAAACGTGTGACCTGGGATGCCGTGACAGCAGATCAAGTCAAGTATTATCATAGCTTTACAGTCACCGGTCATGTAGAAGGTGTGGAAAAAGAAGCACAAGCTCAAGTGACGGTTGAAGGCATTATCGCTGTAGAAGAAGTCAGTACCACCACTCCAGTCGGCGAAAAACCAGCTCTTCCAGAAAGCGTGCGGACCTATCACTCTAATGGTAAGACCTATACAGCTAAGGTGGCCTGGGATGCGATCGATCCGCAACTCTTGGCCAAAGAAGGAGAAGTTGTCCTAGCCGGTCGTGTAGAAGGAACGGATCTTCCAACACGTCTTCATATTCGTGTTTCCGCAAACACAGTCAAGGGGGCCAATGTAGCAGAGCAATGGACAGGATCAGTCTTGCCACTCGCTTTTGCAAGTGACTCTAACGATGCGGATCCAGTTGCTAAGGTCAATGATAAGGTCATCTCCTTTACCGATGCTCCAGCTAACCGTTGGACCAACTGGGGCCGTGACAATGCGGAAGATTCTGTTGGTATCTTGTTTGGGGATTCTGGTATCTTGACCAAGCGAGCAGTGGACAACCTCCATGTTGGTTTCCACGAAGACCACGGCGTTGGCGCTCCAAGTGAATATGTGATTGAGTACTATACAGGGGAACAAATCCCAACTGTTCCAAGCAATCCAAATCGTGTTAAAGACGAAACAGACCATCCATTTAACAATCCAGCCAACTGGAAAGAAGTCAGCAACCTAACCGTTGAAGAACCGGTAGCAGCTGGCAAGATGAATCATTTCAGTTTTGATAAAGTCGACACCTATGCCGTTCGGATCCGCATGAAGACACCAGAAGGCAAACGTGGTAGCTCTATTTCAGAGATTCAGGTATTTGCCAATAAGGTTGCGGCAGAAGAAAAGAGCCAGGTGACCATTCGTGTCAACGGTGAGGTTTTACCAGGAGTTAATCCAAGTGTGACCGATTACTACATCGATGCGCGTGATCGGGCTTATCCACAAGTGGAAGCGACAGCTAGCCATCACGGTCTTGCAACGGTTGTGCCAAGCGTCCATGAAGGTGAGCCAATCCGTGTCGTCCATAAAGCGGAAGATGGTACTATCTTACAAGAATACCGCCTCCATCTCACAAGTGATGCAGAAAAACTGAAACAAGCTACCCCAGTAGCAGTAGAAGCAGGCAGACGTTTTGTGAAAGTCGGTCAAGATCTGGTTCTACCATCTACAGTAGGTGTCTACTTCAAAGGGGACACAGGTTATGAACGCAAGGAACTGACGGTGGACTGGCAGGCTATCCCAGCTGATGCACTTTCTCATGAAGGCAGCTTCACGTTAGAAGGAAAGGTCCTCGGTTATGATCTGACAGCTCAGCTGACCGTCCGGGTGTCAGAAAAGACAGGAGAAATCCTCTCTGTGAACCGTGACTACAATGCAGAGGATACCAGAGCATTTGCTAGTGAAACCAACGATCTCGATCCAAATCAAATCGACTATATCGATTACATCAATGATGGTGGCTACAACGAGTACTACCGTTGGACCAACTGGAAGAGAGAGCCGGATCAAACAGAAGCCTTTGCTGGTCTCATCTTCAAGAAAAATGGCCAGGTAACAGAGCGATTGGTCAATAAAGTAGCGGTCGACTTCTTTGCAGATCAGGAAACAGGTCTGCCAACGAAAACGGTTCTTGAACGCTACATTGGTCCAGACTTTGATGTTCCGGATGATTATGGCAATCTGAAGAATCTTCCAGATCATCCATTTAACCAGGCCTCTAACTGGGAAGAAATCCCGTATAGCTTGGATTATGCCTTTGAACCGGGCTATATCTCTAACCTCAGCTTCAACGAAACCAGAACCAAAGCCATCCGTTTAAGAATGGTCCGTGATGAAAATCTAAAAGGAATTGGAATCGTTGAATTGAGCGCCTATGCTCCAACAGAAGAGGCCCAGGCAACAACTGATGTTACGATCCAAGTGAATGGCAAAGACCTAGAAGGTTTTAAACCAGATGTGACAGATTATCATCTAGAGTATGAGGGAGACCGTCCAATCGTTTCAGCACAAGGCAAGAATGGGACAGCCGTTACAGTCGTGGATGCTAAAAGTGGCAATGCTCCGATTCTTGTCAAGGTTGTGTCAGAAGATGGCAAGCTCGAAAAAGTATATCAACTTTCTCTCTCCGCAAAAGCACCTACAGGCTCAGCCATTCCTGAAGAAGGGGTTAAGAATCTGGTTCATACCAAACCAGAGTTGGTGATTGAGCCAGAAGAGATGGACTTTGAACGCTTAGAACGTCCAAATGCGGATCTTCCAAAAGGTGAGAAACGTGTGGTTCAAGAAGGTCAAAAAGGCCGCAAATTGCGCTTGGTGGAAGTTTCTCAAGAAAATGGTGTGGAAAGCCGGAAGGAACTAGATGCCTTTGTAGAACTAGATCCAGTGGCAGAGATCACAGAGGTGGGCACGAAAGAGGTACTTCCAGACACTCCACAACCAGAGCCACAGCCACAGCCGCAACCGCAGCCAGAACCACAACCGCTTCCGAACCCAGAGCGCCCTCATGGCTCAGAAGGACCAGTAGCTATCGCAACTCCTCAAGCATCTCTTGAGGTCAAAGCGGTGCGCCAGGAAGGGATAGATGCAGCAGGGAAGGAAGTCGAGAAAGAAACTCAAACACCAGCAGTTTCAGCTGCTCCAGTTTCCGAAGGTAGATTACCAAATACAGGAACGGAAGAAAGCGTCGCAAGCCTCGTTGCTGGAATCCTAGCGGCAGGCCTTGCCAGTGCTGTGCTGGACGATCAGAAAAAAAGAGCCAAAAAGGCCAAGTAAAACAGCTAGAGAAACTAGCAAAAAACGGTGAAAAGTTCACAGGTAAAGGAAGGAGGATGGGGAGGCCCCACCCTCTTTACCTGGTGACATAAAGGAATAGAATATGGGAAAAAGATTAGTTGATCAGAGAAATCGATTTGGCATTCGTAAACTCTCAGTAGGTGTCTGCTCGGTAGTCGTAGCGACTTGTTTTTTAGGAACTACTACCAGTTACGCAGAGGAACAAGCTGAGAATAATGAACCGCGTGAAGAACGGGTTGAAACAAGCAATGCAGGAGATCAAGGAAAGGAGGAGAAAACTGTGAACGAGCACCAAGAAGAATCAGAACAGCCCTCAGCAGCTACTAGTGAGAAAGAAAATCGCACAGTCAGTCAAGGGACAGAAGCAAGCCAACCAGCCACTTCTCTAAACGAGGAGACTGAGATTGCGGATTACGGACCACTTCCAAGCAAGGCTCAGATGCAATACCACCGCGAAGAACTAGCAGCTTTCATCCACTTTGGGATGAATACCTACTACGATCGTGAGTGGGGAGATGGGCAAGAAGATCCTTATTATTTCTATCCAGAGCATCTGGATACCGATCAGTGGATCAAAACCCTGAAAGATGCTGGCTTTAAACGGACGATCATGGTCGTCAAGCACCACGATGGCTTTCTCTTGTACCCTTCCAAATACACCGACCATACCATTGCCAAAAGTGGTTGGAAGGAGGGAAAAGGTGATGTCCTAGCCGAGGTTTCTGCTTCTGCCAGCAAGTATGATATGGACATGGGAGTCTATCTCTCTCCTTGGGATGCCCACAGCCCGCTCTACCATGTGGATACAGAGGACCAATACAATGAATACTATCTCAACCAGCTTAAGGAAATCCTTGAAGATCCAAAATATGGGAACAAGGGTAAGTTCGTAGAAGTCTGGATGGATGGAGCGCGTGGCGATGGGGCTCAAAAAGTCACCTATACCTTTGACAAGTGGTTTGAAGCCATTCGCAAGGCCCAAGGGGATATTGCCATCTTCTCAGCTGAGCCGACCAATGTTCGTTGGATTGGAAATGAAAAGGGGATTGCTGGAGATCCGGTTTGGCAAAAGGTCAATCCAGATAAGATCCGCAACAATCCATCCAACAGCTACCTCAATCACGGGGATCCGGAAGGGAAGCAATACTCAGTGGGAGAAGCCGATGTTTCTATTCGCTCCGGCTGGTTCTACCATGACAATCAAGAGCCTAAGTCCTTGCGCGAATTGATGGACATTTACTTCAAATCGGTCGGCCGTGGCACTCCGCTTCTGCTTAATATTCCACCCAATCAAGACGGAAAATTTGCGGAGGCCGATGTGGCCCGTTTGAAAGAATTCCGCCAGACCTTGGACCAACTCTACAGTGTGAACTATGCGGCAGGAGCTTTGGTAGAAGCTGACTCGACACGGCGCAATCCTCTCTACAAGGCCAGCCATTTGACAGATGGCGATGAAAAGACCAGTTGGGCACCTGCAGATGATGCCAAAACCGGCTCTTTTGTCCTTGATCTTGGAAAAGAGCAACACTTTGATGTGGTAGAGCTCAAAGAAACCATCGAGAAAGGCCAACGGATTTCTGGTTTCACCATTGATGTGGCAGTGAATGGGCAATGGGTTCCTTATGGGGCTGGCTCAACCGTAGGGTATCGCCGTTTGATCAAAGGGCAACCAGTTGATAGTCGCTATATCCGGGTGTCCATCACTGATACCCAAGCCACTCCAATCTTGAACGGTGTCTCTGTCTATAAGACACCAGCCAGCATTGAAGAAACCGATGGCTATCCGCTTGGTTTGACTTATCATTCTGACCGGACAGCTGAGCGGGCCAATGGCCAATGGAATGAAGAGGGAGAAGGTGTTCGAGGCACCTCTATGTGGACTAAGGAAAAGGGAGCTTCGGTGACCTATCAATTTGAAGGCACCAAGGCCTATGTCGTCGCAACCGTCGACCCTGGTCATGGGGAAATGGATGTCTATGTCGATGGCCAAAAGCTAGCGACGGTCAATACCCAAAGTCCAAGCCGCAAACGCAGCCAAAAGGTCTATGAAACACCGGACTTGGCAGCAGGATCTCATACCTTGACCTTAGTCAATAGCAAGGGAGATGCGATCGCAACGGAAGGGATTTATGCTCTCAATAACCAAGAAAAGGGGCTCTTTGAATTTGCTCAGCCAACCCTAGCTGTTAAGAAAGGCGACCCAGCGCAAATCGTCGTCAAGAGAAAAGGTGGCTCTAAAGGAAGTGCCAGTCTGAAATTAATCACAGAACCAGGAACAGGGGTTCATGGCAAGGTCTATAAAGATACCAACGTCACCCTTGAGTTCGCAGATGGCGAGACAGAAAAAACAGTCCAAGTTCCAACCCTTGATTTTGCGGGAAAAGCAACCGACGTCTATGACTTTAAGGTCAAATTGCTCCATCCGGATCAAGGAAGCTTGGTCGGCTTTATTCCAGAACTGACAGTCCAAGTGATGAATGAAGACCAGTTGCCAGAAAATCGCAAAGAAGTGGATGACCAAGATCCGAAACTGCATTACAGTGAGGGTTGGCACCATGAGACGGACAACAAAGACTTTTCAAATGGCACAGAATCTTGGTCGAGCTTTAACCAAGTGACCGATGAGGAAGGCAAGAAACACATTGAAGTGACCATTACCTTTAAGGGCACCGGCGTGGAGGTCCGAGGAGTGGTCGATCCAAGTCATGGTCTCTACAGCGTCACCCTAGATGGAAAAGAAATGGCCTTCGAAGAAGGTCGTGGCCATGATTATGAGATCGACGGCGATCATTATTTCAGTGGCTATGGAGACCAACGCAAGCTCGACCAGAGTTTGGTCAATCTACAAGGTCTAGCAAAAGGCTACCACCAGCTACGCTTGCACTTAGATCCAGCCCTCAATGATCCTCAGTCATCTCGAGCCATCCAGGTAGACCGATTTATCCTCTCAGGGAAAGATAGTCAGTTGCTCAGTCAAGAAGAGCTGCAACAGATCATCAGAGAAGGAGTAGAAAAGATCAAGGCTACTTCTCTGGATCGCTTGAAAGCAGACCTCAAACCGACGGTTCAAGGACAATTGACGGACTTGACTCAGTTGTTGGATCAAGAGCGCCCAGATTTGGTTGCTGCAGCTAATCAAGTGGAAGCCCTTGAAACCATCTTAGAAGATACTCACAATTATGAACCCCTGACGCAGACACGACCAGAAGAAGGTGTTCGGGATTTGATTCTTGAAAAACCAGAACTTCTCATCGAAGCGGAGGAGATTCCATTTGAGAGTCAAACACGTGAGAACAAGGACTTGGCCAAAGGCGAAAGCCGAATCCTTCAAGCAGGGAAGGTGGGACGCCGCTTGAAATTGATCGAGGTTCGACAAGAAGAAGGCAAAGAAATTCGGACAGAAGTCGATGTCTTTGTCGAAGTGGATGCCCAGGACCAGATTACGGAAGTCGGGACGAAGGAAGCGGAAGCAAGTCCGTTGATAGCTGATATGCCGACTCCAACAACACCTGTAACTCCAAGTAAGGAGCAACCAGAAGTTGCGACTCTTTCTCAAGCAGAAGACAAAAGAGAAAAAGAAAGACCAGTTTTCTTCCAACCGAAAACCCCAGAAGCAGTTTCTGTTTTGACTTCAGACCATTCGGAAAAAGAAGTTGTTGAAAGTCCTTCTCTACCATCGGAAGGAAAACTACCTCAAACCGGTACAAAAGAAGGTGGTTTCTTTGCTTGGTTAGGCCTTCTTGGTCTAGGTTTCTTGGGCGGAGGCGCCAAATTCGCTCGTCGCAAAGAGTAGTTCATTCTTTGCATAAGAGGTTAGTTCTCGCTAGCCTCTTTTGCTTTGTATTCTTAAGAGATTCCTGTTTCCATAGAGTCTTTGCTTTATTTACAGCCGTAAAAATTGTATAATAGTCAAATAAGGTCAATGATGAGAAGGAACACTCGAAGGCCATTTTTTATGGGCCAAAGAGCAGAGCATCCATCTAGAAAAAAACAAGTCAGAAAGGAGCATCATGGCAAATAAGAACACATCTGATAGCATTGAAGCTTATATCAAGGCCTTGCTGGCTCAAGCTGGCATGGCAGAGCTCAAAAGAAGTGAGTTAGCCGATGTCTTTCAGGTCGTACCCAGTCAGATTAACTATGTCATTAAGACTCGTTTTACCGAGAGCAGAGGCTATATTGTAGAGAGCAAGCGCGGTGGCGGGGGCTATATCCGCATTGGCAAGGTCCAGTTTTCAGATCACCATCAGATGCTCCAAGACTTGGCAGCCAATATTGGAGAGACCATCAGCCAGCAGGTCTTCAATGATATCCTCCAGATGCTCTATGAAGAAAAATTATTGACACAACGTGAGGCTCAGCTGTTGCTTGCGATGACTTCCGATGAGGTCCTAGGTCGAGATGCCCTCATCCTACGAGCAAGTATGCTGAAAAAAATCATTCAACAAGTAGATAGAAAAGGAAATACCGACTAGATGAACTATTCAACAGCACTGTTAGAAAGTATAGAAGCGGCCCAAATACTAGCAGGCCACTATCAGGGGCATACCTTAGATACTTGGCATCTCCTGACGGCTATGGCCAATAATCCCTATAGCGTAGCAGGTTCTGTACTGAACGATTATCCTATGCAGATCGATGAGTTTCAGGATGCAGCGGAGCATATTACAGGCCAAGCTTTTCAAAGCGACAATCGGTATGAAATCTTCCCATTTTCTTATCGGATGGAAGTGATTATGAAACACGCAAGAGAGATTGCCCAGGTCCTTCATGCCAAGACCTTGGGAACAGAGCATGTGCTCCTCTCTCTTCTAGCAGACCGTGGGACCTTGGCGAGCCAAGTTATGGAGTTTGCCGGCTTTGCCTTTACAGAGCAAGACAAGGGAGTTCCTATTGCCTCCCTTCGCAAGAATTTAGAAGACAAGGCAGGCTGGGACAAGAATGATATCAAAGCCATTCGGAGTCTCTATCGGGCCCAAAACCCTAACCGCCAAACCATGGGAAATATGATGGGCATGCCCCCGAGCACCAGTGGAGGTCTTGAAGATTATACCCGTGATTTGACAGAAATGGCGCGTGCAGGCCAGCTTGAGCCTGTGATCGGCCGGGATGCAGAGATTTCACGCATGATCCAAATCCTCAGCCGCAAGACGAAGAACAATCCTGTATTGGTGGGAGAAGCAGGGGTCGGAAAAACCGCTCTTGCATTAGGTCTGGCCCAGCGGGTCGCTAGTGGCAATGTTCCAGCTGAAATCGCGCAAATGCGTGTCTTAGAATTGGATCTCATGAATGTCGTTGCAGGGACGCGCTTCCGTGGGGACTTCGAAGAGCGGATGAACAATATCATCCAGGACATCGAAGAAGACGGTCACGTGATTCTCTTTATCGATGAACTGCATACTATTATGGGGTCAGGATCCGGTATTGATTCGACCTTAGACGCAGCCAATATTCTAAAACCAGCCCTGGCACGGGGAACCTTGCGTACAGTTGGAGCAACGACTCAAGATGAGTACCAAAAGCATATCGAAAAAGATGCAGCCCTTTCTCGGCGTTTTGCGAAAGTCACCATTGAAGAGCCAAGTGTTGCAGATAGCATCCAAATTCTCCAAGGCTTGAAAGAAACCTACCAGGACCACCATCATGTGACCATTACCGATGAAGCGATCGAAACAGCTGTCAAATATGCCCACCGCTATTTGACCAGCCGTCAATTGCCAGATTCAGCCATTGATCTCTTGGATGAAGCGGCAGCTACCGTACAAAACCGCGATTCCAACGGTCACGTAAAAGAAGAGTTGACCGCCTTGGATCGGGCCTTGATGGATGGAAAGTGGAAGAAAGCAGCCCAACTCCTAGAAGTAGAGGCTGCTCCCGTTGTCTACAAAAAAGAAGTCACTGACCAAGATGTCTTGGTGACTTTGAGCCAATTATCTGGTATTCCAACTCAAAAACTGACTCAAACCGATGCCAAGAAGTACCTCAACTTAGAAACAGAATTGCACAAGCGCGTGATTGGTCAAGACCAAGCCGTTTCGAGTATCAGTCGGGCTATTCGACGCAATCAATCAGGTATCCGTAGCAACAAGCGTCCGATCGGTTCTTTCATGTTCCTAGGACCTACCGGTGTCGGAAAAACAGAGCTAGCCAAAGCTTTGGCGGAAGTTCTGTTTGATGATGAATCGGCCCTCATCCGTTTTGATATGAGTGAGTACATGGAAAAATTCGCAGCCAGCCGCCTCAACGGAGCCCCTCCAGGCTATGTGGGCTACGAAGAAGGAGGCGAGTTGACAGAGAAAGTCCGCAACAAACCATATTCAGTTCTCTTATTTGATGAGGTGGAAAAAGCCCATCCAGATATTTTCAATGTCCTTTTGCAAGTCTTGGATGACGGAGTCTTAACCGATAGCAAAGGCCGGAAGATCGACTTCTCCAATACCATTATCATCATGACCTCAAACCTGGGAGCAACAGCCCTTCGGGATGATAAGACAGTTGGCTTTGGTGCTAAAGATATCCGCTTTGACCAAGCCAATATGGAAAAACGCATGTTTGAAGAGTTGAAGAAGACCTATCGTCCAGAGTTTATCAACCGGATTGATGAAAAGGTGGTCTTCCATAGTCTCTCAAGCGAGGACATGCAGCAGGTGGTGAAAGTCATGGTCAAACCGCTCATCGCGACCTTGGCAGAACAAGGCATGACCCTCAAATTCCAGCCTTCAGCGCTCAAGTTGCTAGCAACCAAAGGCTACGATCCAGAAATGGGAGCTCGCCCACTGCGTCGTGTCTTGCAGACCGAAGTGGAAGATCAACTAGCAGAGCTATTGCTGAAAGGGCAAGCCCAAGAAGGGCAAACGATCAAGGTTGGAACGACAGCCGGAACGATCAAGTTCGAGATTGTATAGGAGGACGTCATGACGCTTCAGCGATTGACCCGTATTTCGCTTTTGGCGGCCCTTTGTGTCGCCCTACGTCAGGCTTTTGCACCTTTTCCAAATGTCCAACCTATCTCTGCCATCTTTTTTCTCTTGGTGATATTTGAAGGGTATAGCTTTGCTTTTCTTGTGATGATGATCACCATGTTTGTCTCCGCCTTTTTCCTGGGGATGAGCCTGATTGTGTTCTTTCAGATTGTCGCCTTTGGCTGCTTGATGCTCCTTTGGCATATCAGTTACAAGTGGTTGCCCTTTATCCTTCAGATCCTTTTTGTGGGGCTACTGTCCTTTGCTTATGGGGTCTTGATCGATAGTGTTTATGCCTTGATTTACCATATTCCTTGGTGGACCTATGCTTTGGTCAATGGTTTTAGTTTTAACCTGGCCCATGCTTTATCAACGATCGCTTTTTATCCCATTATCTATCATATCTTTAGGAGATTTTATGTTGAAAAAAATCATTTCTAGCTTGACGACCTTGCTTGCAGCTCTTCTTTTAGTGAGTTGCACTCCGTCTCATAGCACAAACAATCAAACAACTGCTTCTAGCACAGAAGCTGCCAAGAAAAATGAAATTTCGATTACAGTAAGTGTGACGCCAGAAGGTCAAGAAGCGCAATCAAAAACCTTGAAAGTAGCAGAAGATAGCAATCTTATGAAAGTGCTCAAAGCCAACTACAAGATTGAAGAAAAAAATGGCATGATCACCTCGATTGATGGTCATAGCCAAGATGAAGCCAAAGGTCTTTACTGGATGTACAAGATCAATGGCGAAATGGCTCCAAAAGGTGCTGCTGAAACCACCGTTAAAAAAGGAGACAAGATCGAATTCTATCAAGAAGTGTATAAATAATGAGAAGAGAGTGGGACAGAAATCGGTAATTCGTTAGAATTCGATTTCGTCGTCCCACCTCCGCACAGTTGAGTAGGG
This sequence comes from Streptococcus caecimuris, assembly GCF_943193075.1. NCBI lineage: Bacteria > Bacillati > Bacillota > Bacilli > Lactobacillales > Streptococcaceae > Streptococcus > Streptococcus caecimuris. The sequence continues at coordinate 19,387 of NZ_CALPCT010000028.1, forward strand.
C
>NZ_CALPCT010000029.1:0-18460 GCF_943193075.1 Streptococcus caecimuris
CCACTCAACCACTGCGTCTTGCTCGACAATCCAAAAATAATTGAGAGGCTAGGACTTTTGTCCCAGCCTCTTTTTTGCAAAGTTTAGGAACTTGCTTAAAACTTCTTTCAAATTAGAAAAATATTTGAGAAACTATTGACAGCCTCATATAACAGTGTTACAATAATGTTACAAAATATTACAAATGTTACAAAAGAGGTTCTGTTATGAAAAACAAAAAAATCATTTCCCTAGCAGCGCTAGCTCTTACAGCTAGTCTTTTCCTAGGAGCTTGTGGCGGTAATAAAGAAGAAAAGACAAGTGAAGCAAGCAGTTCAAAGACCAGTCAAGTCAAACAAACCAGCTCTTCTTCTAAGAAAAAAGTGATCACTAGCAAGGATCCGATTGCATCTTCATCATCTGATAGCAAATCAGAAGAAAGTCACACCGTTGGTAGTAAAAATACCCAAGCTGCAGCTAGTCAAACACCTGCTCCAGCTAAAGCAGCGACTCCAGCAGCGCCAGTAACAAAAGAAACAAAAGAAGTGGCCGCTCCAGCAACACCAGCTAAAGCAAAATTGCCAAGTCTAGAAGAAGGTCATGCTCATGCTAAGAAGCAAGCGTCTGCTACGGAGAATGCCCAATACAAGGGAGTATATTCCGTGGCAGCAGGGGACTTCTCCGCAGCAGCAGGGAATTGGTCTGACAAACGCGACACTGGGGTCACTATTGGCCAAGGTGGTCAAGTGACCATCCAACTTCCTGGGGGTCAACCCGTAGCTTATGGCGTCAGCGGTTATAACTATACCTTGGATGACGGCCATTACCATGCTAATCTCTCAGCAGGCGATGGGTCTGCAGCGACTCTAGATATCGTAGTTGGAAAAGATGGCTCTGTATCCAGTGTGACTGTTCTTAAAGACGGTGTCAGCCACTCCCTCACTCGTGAATAAAAGTCGAAAGATTTGAAAAGAAAATCTTATCTTTTCAGATCTTTTTTTGCTGTTTTGAAGAAAAATATATTTTTTTATAAAAAAGTGTTGACATCCAGAAAATATAGTATATAATAAAAACATAAAGAAAACCTATTTATAAAAAACTATAAAAAGGAGTTGCTATGAATAAAGAAAGAATCGCTGTGGTATTTGGAACCTTTGCTCCTCTTCATCAAGGGCATATTGACCTGATCCAACGGGCCAAGCGTCAGTGTGATCGTGTTCGTGTCATCGTATCTGGTTATGAAGGGGACCGTGGCGAAGAAGTGGGCTTGACCTTACAAAAACGCTTCCGCTATATCCGTGAAGCCTTCTCAAACGATGAATTGACCCAAGTCTATAAGTTAGATGAGACGGAACTTCCTCGTTATCCCTTGGGCTGGGAACCTTGGTTACAAATAGCCCTTGATACCATCCAGTATCAAACAGAGACAGAAGAGTTGATCTTTTATGTGGGGGAGAAAGCCTACAAGGAAGAGTTGGAAGGCAGAGGGTTTGAAGTTCACTTAGAGGAGCGTCGCTTCGGGATCTCTGCTACCATGATCCGGGAAAATCCAAGCAAATACTGGAAATACATCGCCCAGCCCTTCCGTCGCCAGTTTACAAAAAAAGTTTTGATCATGGGGAGCGCCAGTAACGGGAAAACGACCCTTGCAAAGGATTTAGCCCGCTTTTACGATGCACCTGTTAGTCTTGAGTATGCCCGTGAATACCAGATCAAGAACAATGTTCGGGATGATGAACTCACACCGAAAGATTACTATTACCTCCTCTTAGGACAGTATGATCAAACCTCTAAGCTCATCGACAGTAGTGCCAATCGAGGCCTGGTCATCGCAGATACCAATTCTCTGGTGACCAAAGGTTACTACGACTACTACATGGAAGTCGAAGGCCAGGATACCAGCATGACCGATACCTTTGACAACCTCTTTGTTAGTATTTTGTCTAAAGAAAAATGGGATTTGATCCTCTTTGTTCAGCCGATCGGCTCTTATGTCAATGATGGTTTCCGAGACATGACCATGGCTGATGAAGAGATCCGCACCAGCTTTTCAAATTACCTAGACCAATTGCGCCAGCAATACCTTGGAAACATTCCGACCACTTTCCTCGCATCAGACTACCTCGGCAACTACGAAGAAGCCAAGAAGGTGATCGATGCCATCTACCAAGCCGACTAAGGAGCAGCTTATGAATCACCTAATGAACAACCTCACTAAAAAATTCACAACCTTTATCCAAGACTTTACAAATGTCCACCGAGAAGCGAAAAAGCAAGGCTTTGTCAATATTATGAAACTCCTCTGGAAGGACCTTTTTATGGGACGGACAGCTTTTCAATGGATCTATCTCCTTCTTCTTTCTAGCGTTCCTTTTGTATTAGAGTTCATGACTCAAATACAATATTTCATCAAGGTCCTTTTCCATTCTAATGGTTCTTTTTCCATAGATTGGACAAATTTAATAGGACAACATGATTGGCTGGGATTGTTTGCCTCTTGGACAGGAATTGTCTGTGTCATTCTTGTTGCAGAAGGGCGAGCTAGCAACTACCTTTTTGGAGCAGTAAATTCAGCCATCTACCTCGTTTTAGCCCTCAATAAAAACTTCTATGGGGAAGTCCTGACAACTCTTTATTTCTTCATCATGCAACCGATCGGTCTCTATGTCTGGCTCTCCAATCGGATCAACGATCAAGGAAAGGTCGAAGAATCTCATTTTGAAGCCAAGAAATTGACCTTGATCGAGTGGATGCGCTACTTGGCCTTGAGTGCCGTGATCTGGATTGGTATGGGCTTTGCTTATCAGAGCATCCATAGTGCTCGTCCTTTCCGTGATAGTATCACCGATGCGACCAATGGGGTCGGCCAGCTCCTCATGACCCGCCTTTATCGGGAACAATGGATCTTCTGGATTGCGACCAACGTCTTTAGTATCTACCTCTGGTGGGATCAGAGTATTCAAATTCAAGGGATGTACTGGGTCTACACGCTGAATAGTCTAGTGGGCTGGTACCAATGGACCAAAGCCCTCAAGAAGGAGGTGGCCTAAATGACCAATCTCTTGATTCCAGCAGGAATGACGGAGAAAGAGTATTTTGAGACGGTCGCAAGTGAAGCAGACTTTCTCAAGTGGTACAAGGAACAAGACTTACCGACTTATGAAACCCCTAGTGTCACAGCGGACATGGTGGCCTACTGTTTTGTCGAAGGCCAGCTCAAGCTTTTAGCCATTCGCCGCAAGGCCCACCCATATCAACACCGCCTAGCCTTGGTGGGGGGCTTTGTGAACAAGGATGAAGATGCAACCCATGCTTGTATTCGAGAGGTCAAAGAAGAAGTCGGGCTCGATCTTCCAGTTAATAAGGTGGAGCAGCTCATGACGGTTTCCACCCCTGGGCGGGATCCCAGAGGCTGGGTCATTACCATCGCTCATCTGGTCTATCTGCCAGCAGAAGCAGTAAACATGGTCCAAGCAGGAGACGATGCCAAGGAAGTTGTTTTTCTCGATGTCGATTTCAAAAAGTCCCAGTGTTTGCTCGATGGAAAACCCTTAGTTGCTTCTGATTTTGCCTTTGACCACTATCAAATCATCCAAGAGTCGATCAAGCGGATTCAGGGGCGTTTGGACTGGAATCCAACCTTCCTCTATCTGTTAGAGGAGCCTTTCACTGTTTATGAAGCAACCGAATTGGTCAATCTGATCAATCCAGGACGCCCCATCGTTAGCAATAACTTCCTCGTGAAGTTCGGAGAATTCGTGGAAGAAGTGGGTGTCAAGCGGGTTCCTAAGAAAAAACCACGGAAGACCTATCGCCTAAAACAGTAGATCGAGCGAGATGAATTCTATCAGCCCTCAGCTACTTTTTGCAGCCAAGGGCTTTTTCTGATTTTTCCTGCTCCACTTGTGTGCAAAGTGGTATAATAAAAATAATTGAAATCAAAAGGGATACGACTATGGAAGAAAAAATCATCTTACCACAAAATACACGACTGATGGGGGCTCTGCTTGGTTTTATCGGCGGGGGCCTTGATGTTTTTTGCCACATGCACTACCGGAGTTTGGTCGCGACCCAAACTGGGAACCTCCTGCTTCTCATCGCTGATTGGCACGATCCCCGCGTCGAAAATACCATCATGCGTTTTTCATCTATTTTATTCTTTTCCATCGGCTTTGTGGTTGCCCTCCATATCAAAGAATATCGCAAGACAGCCTTTTGGCGAACCAAGATGTTGATTCCTTTGTTTGTGGTAACACTCCTGATTCCTTTGGTGTCTGTCATACCACCTGTAGAAGTTCCCTTTATTGCTTTTGGGACAGGGATGATGATGTTGACCTTTACAGGGAGCCTCATCGAAAATCACCCTTATGTGATCTTTATGACTTCCGGCAATTACCGCAAGATGCTGACGGCCTTGTACCGAATCACTCGAGGAAAGGGTGATTTGGACGAGTATCGGCGTCAGGCTATGAATTACGGAATCGTTGTTGGAAGCTTTGTTGCGGGAGCGATTAGTGTAGCCATCCTCATGCATTTCATTCACCAATGGGCCATCTGGCTGATCACAGCCAACCTCTTTTTGATCATGACCTACTACACCGCCAGAGTCAAACAACTCGGCCTGCAAACAGACAATCTATAAAAAGAGGCTGGGACAAAAGTCCTAGCCTCTCAATTATTTTTGGATTGTCGAGCAAGACGCAGTGGTTGAGTGGGCTCTACTACGCTAATTTCATCAGCTTTTACAGCCCTACTCAACTGTGCGGAGGTGGGACGACGAAATCGAATTCTAACGAATTACCGATTTCTGTCCCACTCTCGCTTTTTGTGTTTCTATGCTTTTAATTGTAAGAGTTCTTCAATCTCTGCTAGGGTGCTAGCTTGCGAGATGGCGCCACGGAGTTTGGCTGCGCCTGAGGTACCACGGAGGTAGTGAGGGGCGAGGCCACGGAATTCACGAACGGCAATGTGCTCACCTTTGAGATCGATCAAGCGTTTCAAGTGTTCGTAAGCGATCTTCATCTTGTCTTCAAAAGTCAAATCAGGCAGGATTTCTCCTGTTTCAAAGTAGTGGTTGATTTGGTTGAAGAGATAAGGATTCCCCATAGCAGCGCGACCAATCATGACCGCATCAGCACCGACTTCTTCGATCCGTTGTTTGGCGTCTTGAACCGTACGGATATCTCCATTTGCGATGAAAGGAATCTTGGTCAGGGCCTGTGCAACCTTGTGAAGGGTCTCAAGGTCCGCATGCCCTGTATACATTTGCTCCCGAGTCCGTCCATGCATGGCAAGGGCAGAGACACCTGCAGCTTCAGCAGCGAGCGCATTTTCAACTGCTAGGGAAGGGTCCGACCAACCCGTCCGCATTTTAACAGTGAGGGGGATATCAAGGACGGATTGAACCTTATTGATGATGGAGTAGATCTTGTCTGGGTCCTTGAGCCACATAGCACCAGCCTCGTTCTTGACGATTTTATTCACCGGGCAACCCATGTTGATATCGACGATATCGGTCTTGGTATTTTCTTGGATAAATTCAGCTGCGCGTGCGAGGCTATCTTCGTCACTTCCAAAGAGTTGGATCGATACAGGATTTTCTCCTTCATCGATATGGAGCATGTGAAGCGTCTTTTCATTGTTGTACTGGATTCCCTTGTCAGAGACCATTTCCATCACAACTAGCCCTGCTCCCAGTTCTTTGGCAATGGTCCGGAAGGCTGAGTTGGTCACTCCAGCCATTGGGGCTAGGACGGTACGGTTAGGGATTTCGACGTCCCCGATCATAAATGGCGTATTAAGATTTGTCACGAATGAGTTCCTCCAAGTCATTTTCGTCAAAGTGGTAGTGTGTTTGGCAGAATTGGCAGGTAATCTCTGCACCGTGATCTTCATCTTTCATCTCTTTTAGATCACTAGCTGGCAGACTTGCTAAAGCGTTCAAGAAACGCTCACGGCTACAGTCGCATTGGAAACGGATCTCTTCTTCAGAGAGACGTTTAAAAGGTTCATCCCCATAGATAGCCTTTAGAAGAGCTTCAATATGGTCTTCAGACTCCAAAAGTGTGGAGATGGCAGGCATTTCTTGGATCCGTTTTTCAAAGCGCGCGATTTCTTCTTCCTTGGCATTTGGCAAGACTTGGAGCAAGAAGCCACCAGCTACCTTAACCTTGTCTTCGTCATCCAACAGAACATTGAGTCCAACTGCAGAAGGTGTTTGTTGGCTTTCCGTCAGATAAAAGGCCAGGTCTTCTCCGATTTCTCCGGTCACAAGAGGGGTCATAGAGTTATATGGATTTCCCGTACCATAATCTGTGATGACCAAGAATTCTCCGTTTCCGACAAATGGTCCCACCAGGACTTCGCCAGTTGCCGTCTTCTTGATATCCACTCCAGGATTTTGCACGTAGCCTTTAACATTTCCCTTGGTGTCTGCTACGGTGATGATGGCACCGAGTGAGCTAGTCCCAAGGACTTTGACCGTAATTTTAGTATCTCCTTTCTCGTTTGCCGCCAAGATTTGACTGGCAATGAGGGTACGGCCAAGTGCGACCGTGGAGCTAGCTTGTGTATGATGTTTTTCTTGGGCTGTTCGTACAGTTTCTGTACTGTCTAGTACATAGGCACGAAAAGCGCCACTTTCTGAGATAGTTTTAATAATTTTGTCCATACCTACTATTTTAGCACAAATCAAGCAAAGTGGGGACAAGGAGAGTTCCGAAAATCAGTTGCTTCAGAAGAAGAGATTGAAGTGAAGAAAATTCCGAACATTATTTCTAGAAAGAAGCAAATTCCAAGTAAAAGACGAGTTTCCTAGAGAAGTTGGGTGAAAAATGAAGAAGAAAAATAAACGATAGCCGAGTGGATCTTGAAAAAACATCAAAAATTGCTTATAATAGAGTGTAAGACAAACTTGCAGGTGAGACTCCTGCCCTTAGTTTGAAGAAAGGCATAGATAGGGAACTATCTATGGTATATGAAAAAGAATTATGACATCAGTTGTTGTAGTAGGAACCCAATGGGGTGATGAAGGAAAAGGGAAGATTACAGACTTCCTATCAGCCAATGCAGAAGTTATTGCTCGCTACCAAGGTGGGGACAATGCCGGTCACACTATCGTGATCGATGGCAAAAAGTTCAAGTTGCACTTGATTCCTTCAGGTATCTTCTTCCCTGAAAAGATCTCTGTCATCGGAAACGGCGTGGTGGTCAACCCTAAATCATTGGTCAAAGAGTTGGCTTATCTCCATGAAGAAGGGGTATCAACGGATAGCCTTCGCATCTCTGACCGTGCCCATGTCATCCTTCCTTACCATATCGAATTAGACCGTCTCCAAGAAGAGTCTAAAGGCGACAACAAGATCGGAACGACAATTAAAGGGATTGGCCCAGCCTATATGGACAAGGCTGCACGTGTGGGAATCCGGATTGCGGATCTATTGGATCGCGACGTCTTTGCAGAACGCCTTCGCATCAACTTGGAAGAAAAGAACCGTCAATTTACCAAACTCTATGATGCAGAGGCTCTTTCATTTGACGATATCTTCGAAGAATACTATGAATATGGTCAACAAATCAAGCAATATGTAACCGATACTTCTGTCATCTTGAACGATGCTTTGGATAACGGCAAGCGCGTGCTCTTTGAAGGAGCCCAAGGGGTTATGTTGGATATCGACCAAGGAACTTATCCATTTGTTACTTCATCAAACCCTGTTGCAGGTGGAGTGACCATCGGATCAGGTGTCGGCCCAAGCAAGATCGATAAGGTTGTCGGTGTATGTAAAGCCTATACTAGCCGTGTCGGAGATGGCCCATTCCCTACGGAGCTCTTTGATGAAGTGGGTGATCGGATTCGTGAAGTCGGTCATGAGTATGGGACAACAACCGGTCGTCCACGTCGTGTCGGTTGGTTTGACTCAGTTGTCATGCGCCATAGCCGTCGCGTGTCAGGAATTACCAACCTTAGCTTGAACTCGATCGACGTTCTGTCCGGCTTGGATACAGTGAAAATCTGTGTAGCCTACGACTTGGATGGGGAACGCATCGACCACTACCCAGCAAGCTTGGAGCAACTCAAACGTTGCAAACCAATCTATGAAGAATTACCAGGCTGGTCAGAAGACATCACAGGTGTCCGCCACTTGGATGAGCTTCCAGAAAATGCCCGCAACTATGTCCGCCGTGTCGGTGAATTAGTTGGTGTGCGCATTTCAACCTTCTCAGTCGGACCAGATCGTGACCAAACCAATATCCTTGAAAGTGTCTGGTCAAGTAAATAATTCAATAAAAGTTGGGAGTCTCTCTCAACTTTTTTGAGTCTTAAGCTTACTTTAAGACCTTTGGGATATACTGAGACCATAAACAAAGACCTCCCAACTTTGTTTAGCACTCTTTAACTTTTTTCATAATATCTCCCTATAAGAAGTCACCCATTGGTGGCTTTTTTTCTAGCTTCATCATATAATAGAACAAGAACATAAAAAGTAAGTGAGTGTACAAGTGAGAGACTATACCCTAGAAGAGAAAGAAGCTTTTATGCGAGAGGCTTTAAAAGAGGCAGAGATCGCCTTGGCCCATGAGGAAATTCCTATTGGCTGTGTCATTGTCAAAGACGGTGAGATCATTGGACGGGGCCACAACGCGCGAGAGGAATTGCAGCGAGCGGTCATGCATGCAGAGGTGATGGCGATTGAAGAAGCTAATCAGCATGAAGAGAGCTGGCGTTTGCTGGATACGACTCTTTTTGTGACCATTGAACCCTGCGTCATGTGTAGCGGTGCCATTGGACTAGCCCGGATTCCCCAGGTGATTTACGGAGCGACCAATCAGAAGTTTGGTGGAGCAGGAAGCCTCTATGATATTTTGACAGACGAGCGCCTCAACCACCGGGTGGAAGTGGAAACAGGTATCTTGGAAGCAGAATGTGCAGCCATCATGCAGACCTTCTTCCGCCAAGGTCGGGAACGAAAAAAACAAGCCAAACTCGCAGCCAAGGCCGAAACACAAGAATAAAAACCGGACCTTTGCAAAATCCACAAATTATGATATAATACCTATCGGAGCAACAGTTCTGCGTGAAGCGGGTCAGGGGAGGAATCCAGCAGCCCTAAGCGAGGTGAACTGTGTGCTCTTTTTCTATAGCTCTTAGTGAGGTAAGCCTGTAAGGCGCAACCGAGCTTAGAGATATTGATCCTGAGGAGCGAAGCGACGTGAGGGCTATAGCGTAAAATGAATCAAGTCCAAGGGACGCAGATGAATCTTAGAGCAATGGATGCAGTTTTTCCCGTTAGGGAAAAAGCTGTAAACCGATAAAAGCTCTTAACGAATCAAGACTGAAAGTCGCAGATGAGTTTAGAGATATTGATCCTGAGGAGCAAAGCGACGTGAGGGCTATAGCGTAAAATGAATCAAGTCCTAAGGGACGAAGATGAACTTGGGTACATTGACGCAGTTCGAGCAAAGCGAGAACTACGTTCCGATAAATGAACGTGGTGAATCGAGCCTGTAAGGCGCAACCGAGCTTAGAGAAATTGACCCTGAGGAGCGAAGCGACGTGAGAGCTATTACTCACCAGAGTCATGTGGAAATTACTTTCATGATCAAATAATAAAAAAGAAAAAATGGAGTTTTGGAAGAAGCTTCTTTTTTTTGATTTTCTAGCCAAAAATAGTGCAAATATGCAAACGATTGCTATTGCGTCGTTGCTTGCTTTATGAAAATAAAAAAATTAGAAAATGAAAACGTTTTACAGGATGGTTTCCCTTGATTAAATCCCGGTAAAGCGATATCATAGAGAAGAACAAAATTTGGAGGAATAACATGTCTCATATTAAATTTGACTACTCAAAAGTTTTGGGTAAATTTGTTGCCCCACATGAAGTGGAATACATGCAACCACAAGTGACTGCAGCTGATGAATTGATCCGTAAAGGAACAGGTGCTGGTAGCGACTTCTTGGGTTGGTTGGACCTTCCTGAAAACTACGACCGCGAAGAATTTGACCGCATCTTGAAAGCTGCTGAACAAATCAAAGCAGACAGCGATGTTTTGGTCGTGATCGGTATCGGTGGATCATACCTTGGTGCGAAAGCAGCTATTGACTTCTTGAACCACCACTTTGCAAACTTGCAAACAAAAGAAGAACGCAAAGCGCCACAAATCCTTTACGCTGGAAACTCAATCTCATCAACTTACCTTGCTGACTTGGTAGAGTATGTTTCAGATAAAGATTTCTCAGTAAACGTGATTTCTAAATCAGGTACAACTACTGAACCAGCCATCGCTTTCCGTGTCTTCAAAGAACTCTTGGTGAAGAAATACGGTCAAGAAGAAGCTAACAAACGAATCTACGCAACAACTGACCGTGCTAAAGGTGCTGTAAAAGTGGAAGCAGATGCCAATGGTTGGGAAACATTTGTAGTTCCAGATGATATCGGTGGACGCTTCTCAGTCTTGACACCAGTTGGATTGCTTCCAATTGCTGCATCAGGTGCTGATATCAAAGCCCTTATGGAAGGTGCGAATGCAGCCCGTAAAGAATACACTTCAGACAAACTTTCTGAAAACGAAGCTTACCAATACGCAGCAGTTCGTAACATCCTTTACCGTAAAGGTTATGCTACTGAAATCTTGGTAAACTACGAGCCATCTCTTCAATACTTCTCAGAATGGTGGAAACAATTGGCTGGTGAGTCAGAAGGAAAAGACCAAAAAGGTATTTACCCAACTTCAGCTAACTTCTCAACAGACTTGCACTCATTGGGTCAATTTATCCAAGAAGGAACTCGTATCATGTTTGAAACAGTTGTCCGTGTGGACAAACCACGTAAGAACGTGATCATCCCTACTTTGGAAGAAGACCTTGACGGACTTGGTTACCTCCAAGGAAAAGACGTTGACTTCGTTAACAAAAAAGCAACTGACGGTGTTCTTCTTGCCCACACAGACGGTGACGTACCAAACATGTACGTAACTCTTCCTGAGCAAGATGCCTTCACTCTTGGTTATGCCATCTACTTCTTCGAGTTGGCCATCGCCCTTTCAGGTTACTTGAACGCGATTAACCCATTTGACCAACCAGGTGTTGAAGCTTACAAGAAAAACATGTTTGCCCTTCTTGGTAAACCAGGATTTGAAGAACTTGGAGCAGAACTCAACGCTCGTCTTTAATTGATGGATAAAACGATCTCGCAAGAGGTCGTTTTTTTTACTTGCTAAACAAACTCATATTTTTGTCCCCTGGAATCAATTATAAAAACACGATCTAGTTATGTTTCTCAATCATATGGTTAACTGATTGCTATTGTCCCCCTTCGCAAGAAATTTTAATAGAAATTTCTAAAAGGTCCGATCTATCTCCGATCTTTTTCAGTCTTAACAGACAGGAGTTGGTCCTTGCTTGGTTTTATGTTATAGTAGAAGAGAAGAATAAAAAGGAGAATTCGAAATGTCCGAGAAAGATCAAGAACAATTTATGAAACAGACGCCCTTAGAGGGTGCGCCTCAATTTGATGTGGCTGCGCCAGCCTTTGTCCCAAAAGAAGAAGCCGAAGACTTGGTCGTTCCAGAAGTTAGTGGCCTTTCAGTGACGGAGACGGAAGCAATGAAAGAAGAAGCAGACGAGCCAGCTGTTTCAGGAACAGTGGAGCCTCCAAAGGTGGATGAAGCAACTGTTGGAGAACATCCGGATGTAGTTGCTGCTCCCCAACCGACTCCTCCATTCCAACCTGCGCCTCAAGCTCCTCAAAACATGGCAGCTGAGCCAGTTGGTCCGCAAACAGTGCCTGTTCCTGAGACTCCTATTCCACAAGCTCCTCTTTCTCCTGTTGGAAGACCGATGGATACTGCAGACAAGAAGGCGATTCGTTTTGCCCTTGGGATTTTAGTTGGGCTTCTTATCGGTGGAGTCAGTGGCTATTTGATTGGTCATGCTAGCCCTAGCACGTCATCATCTAGAAAGCAGACTTCTTGGTCAGGTAACCAGTCTGGTTCGTCTTCCAATATCGATTTGGATCAATTGACCGCAGAAGACGCGGAAGTTGATTTTAGCTGGAAACAGTCTGATATCGAGCAACTTCAGTTTTTAACAGGAAGTGATGCTGGGGAGACTCCTGAGGAAATGATTGAAGCTTATGGGAAAGCTAGCTCCGTTCAATTTGAAAGTGGAGAATTGAAATTATTTTGGGATGATAACTCTTATAATAAAGAGGTCAAAGCGACTTACTCTAAGAAAGGGAAAGAATTCCAGCTTGTCAAATTTGAATTTAATCAATTTGGGAAAAATCTTACGGTTGAGGATAACTTTGCAGATGGGTTCAAGGTTGGAGATAGTGAAACCGGTGCTGGAGGGACCTCTTACAAAGAGCTTTTAGAAAAATACGGTGATGCAGTCAATCTGACGGTGAGTTCATCTGATGATTCAGACGAGATAGAATTGGTCATGGACTTCCAAAAGAAAAACGGGGACTATGTAGATTTGACCTTTATTCGCCAAGAGAATGGAGATTTCCTCTTGAGTAGTAAAGACAGCTATTAAATCACTGAATAAAAGAAAGAGGCAAGTGCCTCTTTTTTGGGATAAGACGAGACAAATACGCTAATTTTCTATACAATAGAAAGAGTTTGAATAGAAAGAGCATGAAGGATGGAAGAAATGAAACAGTGGATAGAACATCATAAGCGGATCCTCCAAAAAGCTGCAAGTGCTTTGCTGGCTTTTATGGTTGGTGCTTGCTTGGTGTTTATGATTCATCCAGTGAAAACCTTGCCCAAAGATCGCTTGTTGAGTTTGTCTCGCATGCAAGAAGATAGCCAGCAATTTGTTGCGTCTTCTTCCAAAGAGCCGGCTTTAGAAGACTTGTTGTCATTGGACCTTGTAAGAGGAGAAGGCAAGACACAAAAAAATTGGGTGACTTTGTCTGCATTCGTCAAAAAATTTGGAAAAGCAGCGAGTTTTACACAAGAAGATACGACTTTTGGAGCGCAAGTCCAGCTAGGCTATGGGACTCCTGTGCAGGGGATTCATCCTTATACCATAGAATTTCAAAAGCAGGATGATACCTTTTATTTGAGCTCGATTCAAGGATTTGCGCCCAAGTCGGCTCACTATCAGAGCAAAAAGAACTTAAAACTGGCAGATTTTACAGGCTATCAGACGCTAGATGGAAAAAAGGAAAAAGGAACGTCAGTAGAAGATGTTTTGAAAAAATCAGGTCTTCCCAATTCTCTTAGTTTGACTTCTGCAAAGGACAAGCAAGTCTTAGCCCTGTCTTATCAGGTGACAGATGGACTGGTCTCTTTGTCCTTTGAACGCGACCAGAGTGGTCAGTATCGTTTGACGAAAAAGGGGTGAAGCAGATGATCGAGTGGATGAAAAAGAATCGAAAAGAACTCTTGCTGCCGTTTTTGTGTTTTGTTTTAGGATTGTTACTTGCGATTGCAAGCATCCAGGTGCAGGAGCAGGGAACCGATACCAAGGAGGACCAAACACTGACTCATTTCCAGCCAAAGGATTACAAGAATTTGGTCAGCAAGGAACAAGAAATCAAACAGTTTAAATGGACCATCGAAGCTGTGGCGAATTTAAAAGTTCGTCTCAAGCAGAGTCAGCAACCAGGAACTCGCTTGGAAACAGTTGTGACGGAATGGGGAAAAGCCCAAAAAGTTCGCTACACAAAGACAGCTCAAGGAGATAAAATGGTTCTCGTCTTGACTTATGCAGCTAAGCAAACCGATCAGGGTAAGAAAAGTGTGACCTTGTGGTTTGAACAGGAAAAAGACCAGGGGTATCGCTTGACGACGGTGGATGCGACAAATTTGTTGGACGTAAAAGAGAAGACAAGCAGTGAGAAAGAAATCACTACTGAAAAAGAGAAAAAAGGTACAGAATTCGCCCAGCTCATTAAGCAACTTGGAAATCCTCAACGCTTGGTCTGGGGGGAAATGCCAGATGGCGGAATGGGCTATCGCGCGACTTACCAGGTGCCAGGGCAGCCAGAAGTGGTGATGGAATTCAAGAAAAAAGCCAAGAAATTGGTGTTGGTATAAGAAAGGAGACATCATTGGACGATCAACGGACAGACATCAAGGCAGCTTCCTCTCACCAGGGTGGGAGCCGCTTGATTTCAGAAGCCGATCTGGCTTCAATAGGGGGAGGCAGGCATTCAGAACCAAGACAACCTGTACTAGACTCCCAATCGGATAGGGCGAAAACCTACTCTCCTTCCTCTAATAGTGGAGGGTCTTCGCTGGCAGCCTTTTTTGGATTATTGGCCATGCTGGGATTATTTGTCTATCTGGCTTCAGGAGGTATCCATAGTGAGGAACATCCTTCATCTACTACTAGTGAATACGGAAGTCCTGGCCGGTCTTATGGAACCAGAAAGGAAACCTTGAAGAGTGGTACGAGTACCTTGATTGCACCGGAAGGTGAATTTCAGTTTCAAGTGACCTATGAGAAGGCGATTTCCTTGATTCCTGGTTTAAGTGAGGGGGATCAAGGCCGTACCTCTTCAACTTATCTGTCTCCGCAGGATGTGGTAGCTGTACTGGGGAAGGCTAGTGGTGGGGAAGAAACCTACCAAGAGGGTAGTGTCGGTCCTTTCATGACAAGCTTGGATTATGAGGTTGAAGGATCCCCTTCTTCTGTATCTGTTTTGCTTTCAAATATGATTAGTAGCCGTCTATCTTCTCTTAATTTTGAGAACCTAAACAGTGAGCGATTAGCCAATAAAAATGGCAGTTTGAACAGAGAGGATTTTGCCAATATTAAAATAGGAACCAGCTATGCAGATCTTGTGAATACAGTCGGAATTCCTAGCCGTGTTTCTTGGTCGAGTATGATGAGTTCAGAGTCCTTCTTAATCTTTTACTATAAACTTTCTGATTCGCACTCAGTCATTATTCACTTTGGAAGCAATCACACCATCAGTGAAATGACAGGCATGGAGGATTCGGCTACAACCACGTCGCCTTAGGTGTTCATCTCTTTGGGTTTGTGGTATAATATGGATACCTTTAATTGAAATGAATGGAGAATCTCATGACTGCACAAAAAATGTCTGCTCAAGAAATTATCGCTTTTATTGGAAATGCAGAAAAGAAAACAAATGTGAAAGTAACCTTTGAAGGGGAATTGGCAACGGCTGTTCCTGCTTCTGTCACCAAGCTTGGCAATGTTTTGTTCGGTGACTGGAAAGATATCGAGCCCCTTCTTGCCAACTTGACAGAGAACAAGGATTATGTGGTGGAACAAGATGGTCGTAATTCAGCTGTTCCCTTGCTGGATAAGCGCTATCTAAATGCACGTATTGAACCAGGTGCTATTATCCGTGACCAAGTGATCATCGAAGACAATGCTGTCGTGATGATGGGGGCTGTCATCAATATTGGTGCTGAAATCGGTGCAGGAACTATGATTGATATGGGGGCTATCCTTGGTGGCCGTGCAACAGTTGGTAAAAACAGCCACATCGGTGCAGGTGCCGTTCTTGCGGGTGTCATTGAGCCAGCTTCTGCTGAGCCTGTTCGGATCGGTGACAATGTCTTGGTCGGTGCTAACGCAGTTGTGATTGAAGGGGTTCAAGTAGGGAACGGTTCAGTCGTTGCCGCTGGAGCTATCGTTACTCAAGATGTCCCTGAAAATGTGGTCGTAGCCGGTGTCCCAGCTCGCATCATCAAGGAAATCGATGAAAAAACACAACAAAAAACAGCACTCGAAGACGCTTTGCGTAATTTATAAGATATGAATGGTAGAGGCTGGGCAAAAATTGTCCAGCCTTTGATGTTTGAAGGGAATAATTGTATGACGCAGTGGTTGATTGGCATCTTTGTTCGCTTGATTAAGCTCCAAAGATGACCTAATCAACTGTGCGGGGGTGGGAAGACGAACTCCTTTTAAATAATAGGAGTTCTTTCCCACTCCCTATTCTAATAGAAAGAAGACGACGATGACATTGGATTTGATCAAAATCAGACGGGATTTGCACCAAATCCCTGAAATTGGCTTGGAAGAATTTGAAACCCAAGCCTACCTCTTAGAGCGAATCGCAGAGATCACAGCGGGCAAGGACTTTGTAGAGCAACGGACTTGGCGGACCGGGATCCTGGTTTATCTCCATGGGTCTGCTCCGGAAAAAACTATTGGTTGGCGGACGGATATCGATGGCTTACCGATTGTGGAACAAACGGGCCTTGATTTTGCCTCCAAGCACGAAGGACGGATGCATGCTTGTGGTCATGATATGCACATGACGACAGCCCTTGGACTGTTGGATCAACTGGTTCAAGTGCAACCAAAAAATAACCTGCTCTTTCTCTTCCAACCAGCTGAAGAAAATGAAGCTGGTGGGATGCTCATGTATAAGGACAATGCTTTTGGCGACTGGCTCCCTGATGAATTTTATGGTCTGCATGTGCGCCCTGATTTGAAGGTGGGGGACATTGCGACCAATACGGGTACCCTTTTTGCGGGGACCTGTGAAGTCAAGATCACCTTTACAGGAAAGGGAGGGCATGCCGCCTTTCCACATGAGGCCAATGACGCTCTTGTAGCAGCCTCTTACTTCATTACCCAAGTCCAATCGGTCGTGAGTCGAAATGTCGATCCGATTGAAGGGGCTGTGGTGACTTTTGGTTCCATGCATGCAGGAACAACCAATAATGTGATTGCTGAGACAGCCTTCCTTCATGGGACCATTCGGACCTTGACCATGGAGATGAACCTTTTGACTCAAAAACGGGTCAAAGACATTGCAGAAGGAGTTGCAGCAGCCTTTGATGTGAAATTGGACCTGGAACTCAAGCAAGGAGGCTACCTACCTGTGGAAAACCAACCAGAATTGGCCAAAGAACTCATGGACTTTTTCACAGCTGAGGAAGACGTGAACCTGATTGATATTCTGCCTGCGATGACAGGAGAAGACTTCGGCTTTCTCTTGAGCAAAGTCCCTGGTGTCATGTTCTGGTTGGGGATTGATACCCCTTATGCCTTACACCATCCGAAGATGAGCCCAAATGAAGCAGCCCTTCCCTTTGCTGTGGAAAACATTGGTAAATTTTTGAAAATGAAGGCCAACCAATAAAGGAATGATTCAACTCCGTCTGGAGTTGGATTTTTTCTTTGTTGTATAAAAACTGTTCGGATCTTTCCTAAAAAATGATACAATTAAAGCTAGACAAAAGGAGTAGGGAATGAAGAAAACACTACGAAAAGAAACCATTGCAGCCATGAAACAGTTGCCAGAATCCGTAAAAACTCAAGCAGATGAAGAACTGACTCAGCGCCTCTTGGAGTTACCAGCTTTTCAGGAGGCAAAGACCCTTGCGACCTATCTGTCTTTTGACCATGAAGTTTCCACAGCTGGCTTGATCCAAGCAGCTCTTCAACTTGGAAAACGCGTCTGTGTTCCCCGTACCTATCCACAAGGGCGAATGGAATTTGTGGAATACGATCCTAATATTTTGGAAAAGACACGCTTTGGTTTGTTGGAGCCCAATGAAAAAGGAAGGGTTGTGGATCAGTCAGAGATTGATCTGATCCATGTACCAGGCGTGGTCTTCCAGTCAAAAGGCTACCGAATTGGCTATGGTGGTGGCTATTATGATCGTTATTTGGAAGATTTTACTGGAAAAACGGTTAGTACGATTTATTCCATTCAGCAGAAGGATTTCCAGCCAGATACGTTTGATCAGGCAGTTCAGGAGGTGCTAGTCTATGAAGTTACTCTTTGATCGTCGTTATCCTGTGACCAGCCTCTTATTGCTCGTGACAACGGCAGTCTTTCTTTCCATGTTTATCCGATTTGGAGGCGACTACCAAACAGGTGCTGCTGTTTACTATAGCGGTGGTATTATTGGAGAGGTTGTGAAAGTCGATCCTAGCCAGTTATGGCGAATCGTAACAGCTACATTTGTTCATATCGGCCTAGAACATTTTGTGCTCAATATGATCACCCTCTATTACTTAGGACGTTTGGCAGAAGACCTCTTTGGATCGAAGGCTTTCTTAGCTCTTTATCTCTTATCAGGCATGATGGGCAATGTCTTTGTTGCTATTTTTACGCCAGATGTGATTGCAGCAGGAGCTTCTACAGCCCTCTTTGGACTGTTTGGGACCATTGGTGCTTTGCGCTTTATTGTCCAAAGTCCCTATATTCGCCACTTGAGTCAGTCCTATACCAGCTTGATTGTGGTCAATTTGATCTTTAGCTTCATGCCAGGGATCAGTATGGCGGGGCACATCGGTGGCTTAGTAGCTGGGGTCATGTTGGCTTATGTCTTTCCAGTAAGAGGGGAAGCTCGCTTTATGAACCGAACCTATCAGATGAGTGCAGCTCTATCTTATCTCTTACTTTTGCTTTATTTCTTAGGTAAAATCTTAACTCTATTTTAAGAAGAGGCTAGGACAAAAGTCCTAGCCTCTTAATTATTTTTGGATTGTCGAGCAAGACGCAGTGGTTGAGTGGGCTCTACTACGCTG
>NZ_CALPCT010000030.1:0-12114 GCF_943193075.1 Streptococcus caecimuris
GCCCACTCAACCACTGCGTCTTGCTCGACAATCCAAAAACAATTGAGAGGCTAGGACTTTTGTCCCAGCCTCTTTTTTTACTGCAAGGAAGGCTCGTGGAATCTAGGCAACTGTTAGTCTCTAACATTAAAAGGAAAAAAATGTAAAAAAAGCTTGACAAAGCAAATGATTCGCAGTATGATTAACTAGTTAATTAACTGATTAATAAACTGGTTAACAAAAATGAAAAAGAGGTGAAGGATGAATAGGAGAAGAATGAAGGTTCTGGGACTCTTGTTTCTCGGTTTCTTTCTACTGACAGCTTGTGGAAGTCAAGGAAATGCGGGCAAGCCCCCTTCTAAAAAAGGTCTTAAAATTGTCACGAGTTTTTATCCCATCTATGCCCTGGTCAAGGAAATCTCTGGCGATCAAAATGACATCTGGATGGTTCAGTCAGGTGCAGGGATCCATGATTATGAACCCTCAACCAAGGAAGTGGCCCAGATCTATGATGCAGATGTATTTGTCTATCATTCTCAGACCCTGGAATCTTGGGCCGGTCGCTTAGATCCCAATCTTCAAGGTTCCAAGTTGCGAGTGATCGAAGGCAGCCAAGGAATGACCCTTGATAAGGTGGCTGGATTAGAGGATGTTGATGCTAGTCAGGGAAAAGAAGCCAAGCACTTGTATGATCCGCATACTTGGTTGGATCCTGTAAAAATCGCAGAGGAAGGAAAGATTATCGCCCAACGCTTGGGAGAGATCGATCCAAAGAACAAGGAGCGCTATCAGACCAATGCTCAAAAGCTTGAAAAGCGCTGTGAGGAACTGGTAGCCCACTACCAGCCTCTCTTTGACAAGGCCAAGCAAAAGACTTTTGTGACCCAGCATACGGCCTTTTCTTATCTGGCCAAACGCTTTGGTCTCAAGCAGTTAGGGATTGCAGGGATATCCCCAGAGCAAGAACCGACCGCTCGGCAATTGGCCGAGATCCAGCAGTTTGTCAAAGACTACAAGGTGAAAACGATCTTTGTGGAAAAGCACACGTCGTCAAAGGTGGCAGATAGTATCGCCAAGGCAACAGGGGCGCGTGTTAAGGTTCTGGATCCACTGGAAGCTGATCCACAAAATGATAAGGATCTATTAGAAAATTTAGAAGAAAATATGGCGACTTTAGCCAAGGAATTAGAGGAGTAAATCAAGAATGAAGAAAAAGGGAACGATTGGAATTGTAGCGACTTTGGGGCTAGGACTCTGTGCCTATGCGCTCAGTCAGCAACCACAAGTCAAGGAAGAGAAAAAGAATCAGATTCAGTATTTGCAAGCGGACAAGAAATCGTCATCGTCTGCCTCCAGTAAAAAGGAAGACAGCATCGAAGCGGTCAATGCCAAGGAAAAGACCCAGGCAGAGCAGATTGTCATCAAGATTACAGATGAAGGCTTTGTCACTTCTCATGGGGATCATTTTCATTACTACAGCGGCAAGGTCCCATTTGATGCCATCTTTAGTGAAGAGTTGATTTTGCGGGATCCAACTTATCAGCTGCAAGAAGCAGATATCGTGAGCAAGGTCAAGGATGGCTATATCATCAAACGCGCTGGGAAATACTATCTCTACTTAAAGGATGCCCAACATACAGTTAATGTGCGCTCGATCGAAGAGATCGCCCAACAACAAAAGGGAGGCACCAAAGAAGAAGGAGAGACGGGATCGGTGCAAGCTAGCTCCTCGCACAAGGCAGGCAAGACCCGTGACTTCCGTCAACCGAGTCAAGCGCTGAAAGAAGGTAAGACTCTTGAGATGTTGACGGCTAAGAACCATACAGGTGGTGGCTACCGTACGGACGATGGTTATGTCTTTAGCCCTGGAGATGTTATTTCAGATACAGGGGACGGCTTTATTGTGCCCCATGGAGGCCATTTCCATTATATTCCAAAGAGTGCCTTATCTGCTGGAGAGTTAGCAGCAGCCCTCTCCGTCTTAGGTGGTCAAGCCGGCCATCAGGCTGGGAACTCACGCCTAGCTGGAGCAAGCACAGAGCAAGGTACTCCAGATCAAGTCTCTCCAAGCCTTGGGAAGCAAGCGAGCAACCAGCCGTCATCCAGTCCAACCAATACACAGACAACCCCAACGACGTCTAAACCAGCTACCTCTAAACCGAGTCCAACCCTGACCAACTTGATCGAAGAATTGCAGAAAACACCTCTGTCTTCTCGTCATGTGGAGTCTGATGGTTCTGTCTTTGATCCAAGTAAGATTACCAAGTGGACCGATCAAGGAATTGTCTACCCTCACGGGGATCATTTCCACTTTATCCCTTACAGCTCCCTATCTCCTTTAGAACGTGAGCTGGCACGGCAATTCCAACTGCTTCGGGCCCAAGGTGCTACTACACCTGCTGAAATAAGACCAAACAAGCCTTCAAGTCCAAGTACAAAACCAATTGACCATGAGCACGAGCATGAACATGGAGATAGTCACGAGCATGAACATGGGGACAGTCATGATCACGAGCACGAAGAGGAGCACGATCATGGTTTCCATGCAGACATGGTCATCAGTAAGGACGAGGACGGTTACATGGTCGCTCATGGCAACCATGCCCATTATTTCTATAAAAAGGACCTCTCTCCTCAAGAGATTGCAGCAGCAGAGGCAACTCTAGCAGGTAAGAAAGAAGAGTCCAAGGGACAGCCACTGACAGATGATGTCGCCAGCTATTCTCGCGATGCCTCAGATGAAGAAAAGATCCAGTACATCAGCAAGACCTACGGCGTCCCTCGTGAGGCCATTAAGATTTCCAATGGTTTCTTTGTCTTTAACAATCCAGACCAAGAATACGATCCGACCCACATCCACCCTTATGCCGTTCGTAAGGAACACGTTCGGATTCCACTTGAAACGGGTAATCCTGAACTAGACTTTATCAATGAACTCTATGCAACAGCCCTTCGCTCGGGGATTTCTCCTTATAGCCTCCAGATTGAAAACGGCCAGTTTGTCATCCCACATGGCGATCACAACCACTACATCAAGGTACGATCAGCGGGACTAGCAGACTACTTAGCCCATCGCCTTCCTACCATCCAATCGCCATACAAAAAAGGAGACTTGGACAAGAAAGTCGTAGAGGAAAGAGTCAACCAACTTTTAGCAGAAAGCCGGACTCTTTACGCTTCTGATCCATTGCAACAAAGACGGATTGAGCTCATCTTGGGTCACTTCTTGGAAAATGTCAAGAGCTTCCCAAGCAACTCGACGGAAGGCTACCTGGCCAGTCTCAAACAGGTTGATGAGCAATACATCCATGCGACGCAAGCGATCAAACCAAAAGAAGAGACAGCCCTCGATCGTCGTTACCAGGAATTGCTGGAACAAGTGCGCTTGCTAGACACCGAAGCCTTCCAACTGAAGAAGGAAGGGTTGGTCTCACAACTGCAGGAAGCCTATGCTGCCAAGGACAGCAAGCGTTTAGAGCAGGAAGGGAAGCTATTAGAAGCTGTTCAGGAGATGCAAGATCGGACGGGTGTGACCTCGGTCGACTATCTCAAGTACTTCTATCAAAGCTTGAGCGATGCGCGCTTGACACCAGAACTGCGCACCAAGGCGGCAGATCTAGCTTTGAAACTCTATCGAGCCCAAGCATTTGAAGAAGCCTGGGATGCTAAGGCTCACTTTATGGAACTCTACCAAACCAAGCAGGCAATTGACCAGCTCTTCTCTCAAGAGAAAGGCCAAACCTATCCTATTGAAAAAACAGTTTTGGATCAAAAAGGAAGTCAGGCCCCATCTTATAACTTAGCAGTCTATGATTTCCTCAAGGGCTTATATGGAGAGTTGGACAAGGCGACAGAATCCCGTCAACGAACCAACATCCTGACAGCACTATCAGAGCAAATCCAGTCGCTCTTGCCACAAGTCGAAGACCAGGCCAAACGAACTGCCTTTGAAGCAAGTTTGGCTCAACTTGGAAATGAGACGGATCCAGACAAGGCTATTGCAAGTGGACAAGCTCTGTTACGCGAAATCAGTGACACCATTGAAAAGCAAAAACAAAAGCAAACAGAAGAGCCTCAGATTGGGGATGTCGCCCTTTATCAACAGCTCTATAACCAATTGATGGCCCTGCACCAACAATTGCAGGACAAGGGGGCTAGTGATGCTGTATTTGACCGCTTAGAAGCTCTCTTTGACCAATTGGCTAATCCAAAGAGTGACAAGTCAGCCTTACTACAGGCTATCCAAGCCTTTCAGGCAGAGTTAGCAGCAGTGCCATCTGCAAGCGAAGCGGGGAAACCAGCTAGCATGGTCGAAACGCCTGTAGCTACAGAAACTCCGGTAGAAAAAGAAGCAGCAGCTTCAGCAGGGAACAAACCTGCCACAACTGAGACAGAAACAGAGCTTGCAAGCCCAGCTTCCATAGAAGAAGGCACGCCAGATGCTCCATCTTCTCAGGACCAATAGAAAATAGAAAATCATCTGAAAGACATTTCAGATGATTTTTGCGTTCTAGTGAATAGAAGAGGTGGTCTCTTTTTTCAGTTGTTGAGTCTCAATCTTTGTGCTCAAGGAGCAGAGGTGAGGAGGACTCGACTGCTTTTTTTCACTTAAAAAATGCTGCCATTTGAACCAGAATGCGGGGAACCGTCTGCCATTTTTTCCAAGCTTGGACACGGGTATCGAGGAGTTGCTTGGCTAGACGTTCCAGCATTTCCCTTTCTGTAGGATCTAGGTCTTGAGCATTTTGAAAGATCTCTTTGATCTTGGAGAAATTTTTCAAGTTCCTCAAATCATTGATTGAAGTAATGCCTGCATCTAAGAAGAGGCCGAAGAAGGTATCAAAGAACTTCTTGCGCTCATCCGCCGATGTTTCGCGAACCCACTGCTTCAAGGTCTCGACGGTCTGCTGGCTATCGGGACTGGTTTGATCTAGGGTCACAAATTTATCTTTCTCAATCATCCAAGTAAAAGCGTCATGCTGGACAAAGCCACCAAAAGCTCGGCTTTTGACAATCGTAGCAGGCTCAGGGACTTCTAGCATCATGCCGACGATGGATCCTTGGGGGACAAAGCGACGAATGTTTGGGGATGTCCGCTGGTAGCCTTCGGTCTCGATAATGGCTCTGTTGAGGCCAGGAGCATCGTAGCTGTAGATGGCATCGACCCGTTCAAACAGACGATTTGGAAGGTAAGAGCAGGCATAGGTTGCGAGATTGCCCCCTTTGGAGTGACCGGCTACTAAGAAGCGCCCTTTAGGAAATTCCTTCATGACGTTTTGCAGGTAGCTGGCTGCGCGCCTCTGAGCTGGGACATGGTCCATATAGGTCATGTGGAAGTCTTCCTTCCAGCCGATCAAGGTGTCATCCGTCCCTCTGAAGACGACTAAATAAACATCCATGGTAAGACGATAGGTCATAGCCGCAAACTGCTTCTGAACATCGGGGTCATATTCGTTGACATAGTTGAGGAGTTTGATGTTTTTAAAACGCTTTGAACTAGCTAAGTCATCGACTAATTGCAGGTGTTGGTCTGTCACGATGAAATCGGTGGTTCGATCGACTAGCTCTGCTGCATCAGACAGGCGCACTGGAATCCCTGTTGTATCTCCTTGAGGCACAATGTGTCCAAAGGGCAGATAGGTCAGCTCTGTCAATGCGAGGACATCCAGCTCCTTGAAGGGGCGGTCATATATGGAATCGTAAGTCACTTCTTTTAGGTAATCAAAAATCGTCGACATCTGTGCCTCCCGTGTCTTATTTCTCTCAGTATAGCACAAAAATGGATGGAGAAAAAGCGCCTCCCATCAAGAAAGTAGGCCTTAGCTCTTCTTTCCCTCTGAAACAGCCTTTTTCTCTGCTGTTTAATCTGTTATAATAGGAAGAAGAAAAAAAGAAGGAAAGAAAGCCATGCATAAAATTCTCTTAGTGGAAGACGATGAAATTATCCGCCAACAGGTCAAACAATTATTGGAACAATGGGGCTATGAAGTGGTCGCAGTCGAGGATTTTATGGATGTCCTCGGGATCTTTGTCGAAAGTGACCCCCACTTGATCCTCATGGATATTGGCCTGCCTCTCTACAATGGTTACCACTGGTGCCAGGAGATTCGTAAGGTTTCAAAGGTTCCGATCATGTTTCTTTCTTCACGGGATCAAGCCATGGATATTGTCATGGCCATCAATATGGGTGGAGATGACTTTGTCACCAAGCCCTTTGACCAAAATGTCCTCCTTGCCAAGGTCCAAGGACTCTTGCGTCGCTCTTACGAATTTGGGACAGATCAAAATCTGCTAGAGCACCGGGGAGCCATCCTCAATCTCAAGTCCACGGACTTGGTGTATGAAGGGGAAGTCATCAAGCTGACCAAGAATGAATTTCAGATCCTGCGCGTCCTGTTTGAGCATGCAGGCAGTATCGTGGCGCGCGATGACATGATGAAGGAGCTCTGGAATAGCGACTTCTTTATTGATGACAATACCTTGTCTGTCAATGTGGCCCGCCTTCGCAAGAAACTAGAGGAGGCTGGCTTGTCAAACTTCATCGAAACCAAGAAAGGCATCGGTTACGGGTTGACCCATGAATAAATTTGGAACGATCTTCTGGCAGTATGTGGTATCCCGCAGGCGCTTGCTCTATCTAGTGCTTATCTTTTTGATCGTCGATTTGGTCTTTGCCTATCTCTTTCCAGAGACGGGGAATGTGTTCCTCTATGCGACTCTAGTACTAGGCTTTTTTAGCCTCTGTGTCTTGGTCTGGGATTTCGTCATAACCTTTCAAGACTATCGCAAAGTAGCCCTGTATGAGGAAATAGAAGTTGCTTCGCCTTTGGAACATCTCCTTTATGAAAAATACACGGAAGAACAGCAGGCGCGCTTGGAGGAAGGGAAGACAGCTCAGGCCAAGTTCAATGACCTGATGGACTACTATACCCTCTGGGTTCACCAGATTAAGACGCCCATTGCGGCCAGCCAGCTCTTGGTGCAAGATGTCGAGACACCCATTGTCAAGCAGCAGATGGAGCAGGAGCTTTTCAAGATTGACTCCTATGCCAATCTGGTTTTGCAGTACTTGCGACTGGAGAGTTTTCATGATGATCTGGTCTTAAAGCGCGTGTTGGTAGAAGATTTGGTCAAAGAAGTAGTCCGCAAGTACGCCCTCTTTTTTATCCAAAAGAACTTGACCGTGGATCTGCATGATTTGGAAGAGGAGGTCATCACCGATCGTAAGTGGCTCCTGGTCATTATCGAGCAGCTCTTGTCCAATAGCCTCAAGTACACCAGTACCGGTGGAATTGAAATCTATTTTAAAGACCAGACTCTCTATATAAAAGATAGCGGGATTGGGATCAAAAATAGTGATGTGCTCCGCGTCTTTGAGCGGGGCTTCTCCGGCTACAATGGCCACCTGACCCAGCAATCTTCAGGGCTGGGGCTCTATCTATCTAAGAAAATCGCAGAGCAATTGGGCCACAGGATCACCCTCCACTCAGAGGTCGGCCAAGGCACGACGGTTGCCATTCACTTTGAAGAGAAGAAGTTGGTCATGGATTAAGATTTCCCCATCTTACAAAAATGTAAGAAATAAAGGTCAAAATGAAAGGTTAGGTTATGGTAGCCGCCTTTTATTTTTTATACAATAGTCTCATCAAATGAAGGAGGTCAAGAAAATGAAACTCTTGAAATGGATGAAACAACCTAAAAAGATTAAGAAACCAAATGAGCAAACCGATCTGGAAAAGACGGAATTTGGTCTCCAAGTCCTGCAACAAACCCAAGAATTTTTCTTGATCTACTAGTAAAAGGAGAAAAGCATGTCATTACTAGATGTTCAACATATCAAAAAGATCTACAAAACCCGCTTTCAAGGAACGCAGGTTGAAGCCTTAAAGGATATCCATTTTACCGTTGAGAAGGGTGAATACGTCGCCATCATGGGGGAATCAGGATCCGGGAAATCCACCCTCCTCAATATCCTGGCTATGCTGGACCAGCCGACGGAAGGGCGGGTCTACCTAAATGGCACGGACACCTCCACCATCAAGAACAAGGATGCCTCCAGCTTCCGTCGCGAAAAACTAGGCTTCGTGTTTCAAGATTTCAACCTGCTGGATACCTTGTCTGTCAAGGATAATATCCTCCTGCCTCTAGTCCTCTCACGCAGACCGGTCAAGGAAATGATGAGCAAGGTCGATAGCGTGAGTCGGGAATTGGGCATTCACCAACTCCTTGAGAAATATCCCTACGAAATTTCTGGTGGGCAAAAGCAACGGGTGGCTGTAACACGGGCCATCATCACCTCACCTGAAATTCTCCTTGCTGATGAGCCAACAGGGGCGCTGGATTCCAAGTCATCAGCTGCTTTGCTAGATGTCTTTGAAGATATTAATAGCATGGGCCAAACCATCCTCATGGTGACCCACTCAACTGCAGCGGCAGCTCGGGCCAAGCGCGTGCTCTTTATCAAAGACGGAATTCTCTACAACCAGATCTTCCGCGGGGAAAAGACAGAGCGTCAGATGTTCCAAGAAATCTCGGATACCTTGACGGTCATGGCAAGTGAGGTGGAGTAGATGTTACGATTAACCACTAAATTAGCTTGCTCTAATCTGATCAAGAACCGCAAGCTCTATTATCCCTTTGCTATTGCGGTCATTCTCGCAGTGACCATCGCCTATCTCTTTGACTCCCTGACCTTTAATCCTCGCATTTCCGAGCTTCGAGGGGGCTCTTCTATAGTGTTCACCCTCAGCTTGGGATTCTTCGTGGTCAATGTCGCGGGGGCCATCATCGTGCTTTATGCCAATAGCTTCGTCATGAAAAACCGCTCCAAGGAGCTGGGAATCTACAGCATGCTGGGCCTTGAGAAACGCCATCTCATCAGCATGATTTTCAAGGAACTCTTGCTTTTTGGCTTTCTAACCATCTCAGCCGGAGTCTTGATCGGAGCTCTCTTTGACAAGTTGATCTTTGCCTTTCTCTTGAAACTCATGAAGATGAAGGTCCAGCTAGTATCCACCTTCCAACCTGGGATTGTGGTTTTGGTCTTTGTCACCTTTGGTCTCATCTTTGGCCTCCTGGTTTTTCTCAATGCTTGGCGCATTCTCCGTTTGAATGCCCTGCAGTTGACGCGTGAGAAGGCTAGTGGTGAAAAGAAAGCCCGCTTCTTGTGGCCCCAAACCATCCTTGGCTTAGCCTCTCTCGGTTTTGGCTACTACCTAGCTGTGTCTGTCAAAGACCCTATCATTGCGCTTGTGACCTTCTTTCTAGCCGTTATCTTGGTCATGATCGGGACCTACCTGCTCTTTAATGCTGGGATCACCGTCTTCTTGCATCTGCTTAAGAAAAAGAAGAGCTATTATTACCAACCCAACAACATGATCTCGGTCTCTAACCTCATCTATCGCATGAAGAAGAATGCAGTGGGCCTTGCGACTATTGCCATCCTCTCGACCATGGTATTGGTGACGATCTCTGCTGCCACCAACATCTATGTCGGTAGCGAAATGGTCAAGAAAATCATGGCTCCTCATGATTTCTCCGTCCAAGGAAAAGGGGTAGACCTGGAGCAGATTAATCAGAAATTTGATGAATTTGCTTCTGAGCATCATCTTGAGATCAAGAATCGTGACCTGATGACCTATGCCAACTTTGGGGTTAAATCACAAAAGGGCACAGCCTTCACCGTCTATCCAGCTGATGAACGCAGCGTCACTCCTAAAACCGTCTTTATGGTTTTTGATGTAGCTAGTTATGAACACATGACAGGCGAGCACGTCGATCTGACTGGCAACCAAGTCATCCTCTTTGCCCATAACAAGGATCTTAAAGGGCAAAAGCAGTTCACTATCAACGGGCAAGACTTCCAAGTCAAGGAAGAAGTGAGCAAGGATTTTATCACCGATCATGTTCCAAATCAGTTTAACATGCTGACGGAGGATTTCAACTACCTGATTGTGCCTGATCTCTCAGCCTTTGTTGCTCAGTTTCCAAATCTGGCCATCAATACCAATATCTACGGTGGCTTCAATGTCAATGTCGATGAAGACCAGCAACTCAAGCTAGCAGCCAGCTATGACAAGATGATCGATGAATTGAGCAGCCAACAGGGCCAAGGAACATTCATCTATGGAGGCAACCGAGCCAATGATGTGGCAGAGTTGAATAGCCTCTTTGGTGGCATCTTCTTTATCGGAATTTTCTTGTCACTGATCTTTATGGTCGGAACAGTTATCGTGATCTACTACAAGCAAATCTCAGAAGGCTATGAAGACCGTGACCGCTTCGTCATCCTCCAACAGGTGGGGCTCGATGAACACGAGGTCAAACGGACCATCAACCGTCAAGTGCGGACTGTCTTTTTCCTCCCTCTCATCTTTGCCTTTGTCCACCTGGCCTTTGCCTACCATATGATCCGCCTGATCCTCAAAGCCCTTGGCGTGATTAATAGTGGCCAAGTCCTCGTCGTCACCCTCAGTGTCTGTGCTGTCTTTCTTATCACCTACCTGATCGTCTTTTGGATCACCTCTCGGAGTTATCGTAAGATTGTGCAGATTTAGGAAAAGAAACTCAAATTAAATTAGAAACTTTCCTTAGGTGAGTACGGACGTCAGCGAACTTCGAAGAAGTTCCATGACTAATTATTGAGCCTAAGGTCTCAATAATTCCGAGTGCCTGAAACATAATTATTTCAGGCACTTTTCTCACAGCGGAAAGTTTCAATATACTCTAATAATAATCAGAAATCATTTTGATATTTTTGCACAATAGTCCAGCTAAGGTTATTCAAAGAAAAGAATTATCAATTTTTTTAAGCTCGCTTATGGCGAGCCTTTTCTGTGAAAACCGACTGCGATTGTTTTTGTTTTTCAAAGGGATACACAAAAAAGACTGAACCAGTCGAGTTCAGTCTTTGATCGATTTCTATTAAAGTGATGTAAGGAAAGTCAATCCCCCTAGGATGACACCTGCTGAATTTGGAATGATCAAAATCCAGTCTTTTTTAGGTTCCTTTGTCCAACCATAAATGACCCAGATCAAGCAAGAAATAGCAGCTGACAAGGGTTGGAAAGGTTGGGCCTTATTTCCCTGTAAATTAGCAATAATTTGTGGGATGTAGGCAATGAAAACGATAATCCCAATAAAGGCACCGATCGAGCCAACGATTTGGTTGATTTTTTGTTTATTCATAAAATTTTACCTCCGTGTATCAAAATAGCATAAGTAGGAAGAAAATGCAATTAATTTGCATGCTATGCAAGATGAAAATGATTACATTCGCACAAAATTAGACAATGTGTCAAAAAATGGCAACTAGAGAGAAGACTCTCTCGAAAAGAAATCCATCTTCCTGCAAAATCACAAGATTGTGACACTTTACAGTTCGGTAACATTTGAAAAAAAGACTTGAATTTGTAAAGGACAAAAGGTAGAATAGTGCATACTTTAAAAAAAGAAAAGGAAATGGTAGTTTCAAAATGAATGAAAAACAAATGAAAATTCTTGGTTGGGTTGCGACCTTTATGTCTGTTATGATGTATGTGTCTTACTTCCCACAAATCATGGATAACCTCGCAGGTCACAAAGGGAACTTTGTTCAACCCCTTGTCGCAGCCATCAACTGTAGCCTTTGGGTTTACTACGGACTCTTCAAAAAAGAACGCGATATTCCACTTGCTGCAGCCAATGCACCAGGGATCATCTTTGGTTTGATCACAGCCATCACAGCCTTGTAATTAATTAAAAAAGCTGGACAAAAGTGAACCGCACCCCAAAAGTTAGACAGAAAAAATCTAACTTTTGGGGTGTTTTTATTATGAAATTGACATATAAGGATAAGGTTCAGATCTATGAACTTAGAAAACAAGGGCGAAGCTTCAAAGAGCTTTCAAATATATTCGGGATAAATATTCCTAATCTTAGGTACATGATTAAATTGATTGATCGTTACGGTATAGAGTTCGTCAAAAAGGGGAAGAACCGTTATTATTCTCCTAAATTAAAACGAGAAATTATTGATAAAGTTCTGCTTGAAGGTCGTTCTCAAATAAGGGTGTCTCTAGATTATGCTCTCCCAAACCAAGGAATGCTTCCAAATTGGCTGGCACAATACAAGAAAAATGGGTATACTATTGTTGA
>NZ_CALPCT010000031.1:0-11948 GCF_943193075.1 Streptococcus caecimuris
TAGGGCTGTAAAAGCTGATGAAATCAGCGTAGTAGAGCCCACTCAACCACTGCGTCTTGCTCGACAATCCAAAAATATTGAGAGGCTAGGACTTTTGTCCCAGCCTCTTTTTGTATTTGTTTCAAAAGGTGAAGAGATCATTCACCGTTCTTTAATCATCTTCGTTGCGATCTCCAAGAGTTCCACTCCCATCTGAAAATGCTCGTCTAATAAATCATAGACGGCATCTTCGGACAAGACACCACAAGGTAGATCCTTTGGAAAGTCATCCTGATTGGACAGGTCCAAGTCATCAAAATAGGCCTGACTACTATAATAATCACGCAGTTGGATATAGCTTTCTTGATGCTCTCTTAGTTGATCCACTGCTTTTTTGGTTTCTTCCAAAGTTTTGGCATAGTCATTCAAATAACCTTCCATTCTTTGGATCCGTTCGATGTTTTTCTGTGCAATTGCCATGATTTACTCCACTTTCACCACTTCTAGATGGGGGCCACCTAGAAGCACGAGGTATTTTTCTACTTGCTCTTTGCCATAAGAACGACGAAGAGCTTCTGCATAGAGATCGAGCTGATCCCGGTAGCGTTCGACCAATTGACTAGGAACCTTGTAGTGATCCGTCTTATAATCAAAGAGCAAGATCCGGTCTTCTAGCACCACGTAACCATCCAAGATCCCCCGCACGACAAAGTCCTCACCACTAGCTGGATCTTTCTTCAGCATGGCAAAGGGAGCTTCGCGCCGAACTCGAGAGGCCTCTTTTTGAAGCAAGGTACCCAAAGGGGTCTCATAGAAAGCCAGGATGGCCTCTAGCTTGATGCGGGCTTTGACCGCTGGCTCCGCTTGAACTTGCTCCAAGGCTTGATGCAGCGTATCCATCGTGATTTCTTCTCCAAGAGGCACGCGCTGCATGAGTTCATGGACAGCACTACCGACCTGGGCTCCCGTCACGGCTTCTTCTTGCCCAAAAGTTGGCAGCTCAAAGTCAGGCGCAACAAGCTTTGCATCCATGATCTGGACGCCATTGGCATCCATGACTGGCTCGTAGAATTTCTTGATCTGACTAGGAGTACGGACACTTGGTAAATGAATGGCCGGAGCATAGAGCTGATTGAGCCGATCAACATTTTCCAAGATATCCAAGGCCCGACGAATATCCTCGGACTGGCGGACATCCTTGAGCTGATCCAGGCGGGAATCCTTCTCCTTCTCTAGCGGTTCCAGCTGGTCTGGTGTCAGGTCTTCGTCTGTCACAAAACGCGTGTCATAGGCCAGGGTATTCTTAGTAAACACATCTTGAATGGCAAAGAGCCAGTCCTGATAAGAGGTCCATTCTTTACGTTTCTCCGGATCCAATTTGCCATTGCGACTGGTCCCCCAATCGGTATCACGCAGTTTGTCCTCCCGGCCTTCTCCGACCAGATAGAGCTTGAGCTCAGCCCGTGTCATCGCAACATATAGAAGACGCATCTGCTCAGAAATTGTGGCCAACTTTGTTTCTTCCACATTGCGTTGGTAGCAAGGCGTTTCGATCTGCAGGCGAATGGTTTCTGGAGCAGCTGGATTTTCTGTCTCAACCGGCAGGTTCGCAACATATTTAAAGCCAATCCCTTTTTGGCGACTGAGGATAATCGGCCCCGATTGATCCTTACGGTTAAAGGCCTTGTCCATATTGAGAATAAAGACATACTTGAATTCCAGCCCCTTACTCTTATGGACGGTCATGAGCTGGACGGCATCTTTTGGAGCCGCAAGAGGGACGCTGGCCAAATCGTGTTCATTTTCGATCACCTTGTCGATCATAGCAATGAAGCGCGACAAGCCCTTGAAGCTGGCCTTCTCATAATCATTGGCCCGAAGCGTCAAAGCGTAGAGGTTGGCCTGGCGCTGGGCCCCATTTGGAAGAGCGCCGACATAGTCATAGTAATAGCGATCATCATAGATTTTCCACAGCAAATCATAGAGCGAAGAGGTCTTAGCAGCAGTCCGCCAAGTAGATAAAACCTTGAGGAAGTTCTCGATTTTAGCTGAGAGCTTGGCATCAATCAAATTTGCATGCTCTGCAGTCTTTTCAAGGGCTAACTGGACCTTGTGGTAGAAGGCCATTTGCTTTTGTTCTGGAAGGGTCTGCAAGGAAATCCGTGCCAACTCATCTTCATCAAAGTCAAACATAGGGGATTTCATAAGGGCTACTAAGGGATAATCATGCAAGGGATTGTTAATGGTCCGCAAGGTATCCAACATGACCATCACTTCCAGTGACTCAAGATAATGCGCCTGTCCGCTATCTGCCACAATCGGAATATGGTACTGGTCAAAGGCTTCCAGTATCGCATCATTTCGCGTTCGAGTCGCAGTCAAGAGCGTGATCTCTTTAAAGGGGACTTTTTCCACCCGATGGAGACGTAAAATTTCTTTGATAACCAGGAGAATTTCTCCCTTGGAAATCGTCTCGACTCCAAGGGGAGCTTCCTCGTCTTCGGTCTTTTCTTCCTGGTCTTGGCTGCCATCATAGAGCAAAAATTCGGCCCGATGTTGTGGCAAGGCCATCCGCTGCTTGTCGCTTCCTGCGACCAGATAGTGGGTTTGATTGTAGTCAATCTCTCCTACCTCTTCGTCCATCAAATGGCGAAAGACATCATTGGTCGCGTCCAATACCTCCACATGACTACGGAAATTTTCCTTGAGGAGGATCAACCGCACTTTCGCCCCTTCTTCTTGGTAGGCTTTAAATTTATCATTGAAAATCTGTGGATCTGCCTGACGGAAGCGATAAATGGATTGCTTGATATCTCCCACCATGAAGCGATTGTGGCCATTTGACAGCAAGTCCAACATCCGCTCTTGGGTGTGGTTGGTATCCTGGTACTCATCGACCATGACCTCATGATAACGCTCTTGAAAGGCTTGTCTCACCTCTGGGAATTGCTCTAAAATTTGAATCGCAAAATGACTGATATCCCCAAATTCATAAGCTTTTTCTTGGATTTTTCGCTCCAAGTAAGCGCGAGCAAAGTCTCTGATAAAGTCCCGCAGCAAGGAGAGCATGGGGCCTTCTTCTTGGTGGAAGGTTTGTTGAAATTCCAGCTGATAGAGCTGATTTTCCAAGTCTCTGAGGCGATTGATATGTATGGTTTTATCCTGGTTATAGGCCGTGACTAGGTCTTTTAGCTCTTCTTTTCGGGCTCTGTTGGTCAAGGCCCCCCCATTTGAAGCCCGGCTAATCGCGACGACCGCCTTTAGGACAGAAGTCAGTTGCTCTTTATTGGTGCGCCCTGTCAGGCTTCCAATCTGATCGAGCACCTCTTCTACAGCTTCCAAATATTTGGCCTTGCCAAATGCTTGTCCCTCATTGGACAAATGAAAGGCAAAAAAGCTTTCTGCATCATAAAGGGCCTGCTGGATGCTCTCCATCAGATCGCCTTCAACCTGGTCAAAATCGGTCTCTTCATAACCTTTTAGGAAATGCTCCTCCAACCATTTCTCCGGATCACTGGTTGACTGAAGAAAGTCATAGATCTGGTAGACCTGTTCTTTAAACAAGGATAAATTTTTGCGCTGGCCGGTGAAATTCTTGACCATCTGCACAAAGGCTTCTTGGTTTTCTCCTTGGTAATAGCGGTCAAAAACAGCCTGAAAGACTTCATTTTGTAAGAGGCGTTGCTCACTAGCGTTTTGTAAAATGCGAAACTGAGGCGCCAACCCAAGCAAATAGCCATAGCGCGTTAGGACCTTTTGGGTAAAAGAGTCCATGGTTCCGATATCGCTGGTGGCGACATCTGCGATTTGACGGGCCAGGTGTTGCTTGAGCTCTGGATCATCACTCGCTTGCAGGGCTTTCCCAAGTTCACTTTCCAAACGCTCCTTGAGCTCCCCTGCTGCCTTGACCGTAAAGGTTGAGATAAAGAGCTCCTTAATAGAAATGCCACGCTGCATCTGATCCAGTATCCGCTGCACCATGACAAAGGTCTTTCCTGATCCAGCAGAGGCCGACACCAAGATATTGGTTCCTGAACTATAGATGGCATCGATCTGTTCTGGTGTCCGCTTTTGTTCTTTGGTAGAAGCTGCCTCTTGGGCCTGAAGGGCCTTGATTTCTTCTCTTGTCAAAAATGCTTGTTTGATCATTTGTTCAAGACCTCCTTCATCTTCTCGATCCAAGCGGCTTTCACCTTTTCACCGCGTATGCCTTTTTGGTCTAGTTTGGTCAAGAACCGTGCCTGACCTAGGTGACGATCGGCTTCAAATCCTGTGATAGATTTAAACTGCTCCACGAATGGTGCGATATTGCGCCCATTTTCACTATAGGGATTGATGGCAAATTGCCCCTTGAGAATCCCTTCTGCTGCTGTTTTATAGAGATAAGCGTTGTACAAGAGGAGCAGGTCCAGTTCTTCCTTACTCAGCATCATGGCCTTGTTTTTGTCATAGGCCTCGCCCAGATAAGGCGCCTGATCTGCCATAAAGAGCCCCTTGTACTGTTGACTTTTCATGGTTTGATTGATGGCATCCTCTACTGTCTTTGTCTTTTTCAGATCCACTACGGGATCTCCCATTTCCAAATACATGGCTCCGAAAATTCCCTGCTCCTCTTGGTATTCCTTCAAATCCTGAATCGCAGAAAGATAGGTCGGCAATTGAGAATTTAGTCCATTAAAGAACTTGTCATAGTGGAACTGCGTCAGACTGGACTTGTAGTCCACGACTCCGAGGGCTCCCCGATCCCTCAATTGATCAATCCGGTCCACCTTGCCTCGTAGCTGCAGGAGACGGCCATCGGACAATGGATAAGAGGTATGGGCGCTTCCGCCAAAGAGGGTCTCCTCACCGATGGTCTCGATGCCATTTTGCTGGGCGAGGACCCGCCCTGTTGTTTTCGCGGTATCAAGAAGCAAGTTGCGAATAAACTCGGTCTCTCCATTTTCTCCATACAATTGCTGGAACTCTGCTTCTTGGCTGGTTTCTCGAATCGCCTCGTTTAAACGCCGATCAAACGCTTGATCGGAGCCATCTTTTAAGACTCGTTCAAAGATCCGGTGCAAGAAATTCCCATGACTGCGAGCGTCTGGCCGGATCGTTTCATCCTCTTGTAAGCCCAAGACATAGCGCAGATAAAAGGCATACTGGTGCTTGTAGTATTCATTCAAGGCAGAAGCGGATAAGGTCAAGGCTTTTCCCTCTGGATAGAGCGCTTGAAGCGTATCCGACTGAAGCTGACGGCTCTTTAATTCCGTTGAAATCTGAGGAATCTGGATGCCTTCAGCGGCTAATTTCTTGCGCAAGACCCGTACCGCCACACCCCAAAAGCTGGCTTCTTCAGGAGACAACTCACTCGTAATTTCTTCTTGATGGAGTTCGATCACGCGCGCTAGGAGGGCCCGGTAGGTCCCGATATCATCACTCGAGGCTTGGGTTTGTTTGGTCGTCCACTCGATGGCAATAGGTTTCTTGGTCAATTCGACAAGGTAAGGAGAGACACTATCTTCCATTTCATTGACCAAGCTAGGGGCCGATAGGACCAGTTGGTTGGTCGCAGCATTGAGAAGCGAAACTGCCACAAAGCGATTTTTCTTGAGATTTTCACTGGTCACCACCTGGAGCTCTGCTCCTTCTTGGGTGGCCTCATTGAGCTGCTGGCGCTCTTCTTCACTGAGCAGAGAGGTGTTCTGAGCGATCTTTGGAAAACGCTCCTGGGTCAGCCCGATTGCGTAGACATAAGGCGCTGTCAAGGGTTCAATCAAGTCATAGGACTGAACGGTCACCACATCTACCGTAGCAGGAACTGTCCGGTATTGAGACAATTGCATCCCCGATAAGAAGAGGGCCAAAAAGTCATCCACTGTCAGCTCTTGGTCCTCAAAGACCAGGTTCAACTCCTCTAAGACGTGGAGGAAGGCCTTCCAAACCTGATCATAGCGCTCCTGCTCCTCCAAGGCTAGATCCTTGATCAAAGCTTGTAGATTC
This sequence comes from Streptococcus caecimuris, assembly GCF_943193075.1. Taxonomy (NCBI): domain Bacteria; kingdom Bacillati; phylum Bacillota; class Bacilli; order Lactobacillales; family Streptococcaceae; genus Streptococcus; species Streptococcus caecimuris. Next base: position 5,965 of record NZ_CALPCT010000031.1, read on the forward strand.
TGAGAAAGCTGGGCCTCTTGCAGAAACTCTGTAAAGGTGGTTAAGAGTTGGGTCACCTTTTGTTTGCGCTGTGAAAAGAAAGGGACTAGAGGTTCTACGACGCGTTCTCGGAGAGTATTGAGCTCTTCCAAATTAAACTTGCCCTGACGATTGCTAGTAAAAGGCTTGTGAAATTTTGTAGCACCCTTTACTTCCGCAAAGCGAAGGTACTGCTCAAAAGCATCGACTTCTTCTTGCGTCAGATCACTATACAGACCCGTTTTCAACAGATTGATGACGTCTTCTGTCTGGTAATTGAACTGCTTGATCCGGCCTAGCGATTCAATGACCTGAATCAAGGGATGGTGGACCATGGCTTCACTTCGTCCCAAATAAAAGGGGATCTGATACTGGTCAAAAATGGTCTTGAGCTGTAGTTGATAAGCTTCTACATCGCCTAACAAGACCCGAATATCCCGATAGCGGGCCCCATCATGAAGACGCTGACGGATAGATTTAGCAACAAATTCCAACTCTTCTTTTTGCGTATTGGTTTGCCAGAGTTGGACAGCTGTTCGATCTTGCTCCTCCAGCTCATTTTCCACTTGTGAAAAATCGTAGCGCGCTTCTAGCATGCGGGTAATGCTACTAAAAGAGTCTTCGATCGCTTGCCCACAATACTGAGGCTGAACTTGAAAAGTCTTTGCAAGCTGGAGGAGAAAGTCAACACTGGCTTGGTAAAGATTTCCCTCTCTAAAGCTTGCCCGATAAGCTTTTTCACTGGCATAGACCCCGATGACAATCTCCACTCCTTTTCGGTGAAGGAGACTGATCAAGGCCTCTTCTTCTGCAGAAAAACGCGTGAAGCCATCGACGACGATCGCCACATCCTTTAATTGCTCTTCCAGTTGCCCTTCTTCAACCTGGTTGAGGAAAAAGGCCATCTTGGACTGGGATTCATACCGGTGCTGGACCAGCATCTCAGAGACCGCTTCAAAAATCGCCAAGAGGTCCTCTCTTTTTTCAGCTTCCTCGAGCAACTCTAAATCTGTAAAATCCATCTGGGCCGTCTGCAATTCATGATAGAGCTGGACTAATTGCTGGATAAACTGAGGATCCTTGCGCAGGGCCCCGTAAACTTTGAGATCCTGCTCCTTCATCTGAGACAGAGCTTTAAAAAATAGCATACCTAGACCGATGTCATCCAAGGGTTGCTCCTCAAAAACCTGATTCAGGATGAAATAACGGGCCATTTGCGCAAAGCGCGTGACGGTAATGGCAAAAGAAGCCTGACCTTCTAAATAGGACAAGACCTTGGCTTCTTTTTCAAAGGAAAGAGAGTTGGGCGCAATGTAAAACACACGCTTGCCCTGTTCTACTAACCCTACGGCTTCTTGTGTCAGGACCTGGGTCAAGGGGGTCCGAACATCCGTATAGAGTAATTTCATCCGATCCGTTCTCCTTTTGGCATTTTCTTGAGAGCTTGTTATCTTCTTATTATATCATTTTCACAGGAGGGACTAAAGCAAGAAGTCATGCTCCTCTAGGCCCAATATTAGGAGATTTGTGCTACAATAAAAGCTGAAGAGACAGAAAGGATACCACCTATGACCAGCATTTATGATTTTTCTTTAGAAAACCAGAATGGGGAGGAGATTCCCCTTTCTCACTACCAAGGTAAGGTCCTCATCGTAGTCAATACAGCAACAGGCTGTGGCTTGACCCCGCAATACCAAGGACTGCAAGATCTCTACCAGCGCTACCAGGAAAAAGGGCTTGAAATCCTGGACATCCCCTGCAACCAATTCATGGGGCAGGCGCCAGGAACTGCAGAAGAAATCAATAGCTTCTGCAGCCTCAACTACCAGACCACCTTCCCACGATTCGCCAAAGCCAAGGTCAATGGTAAAGAAGCCCTTCCTCTTTATGACTGGCTCAAAAGCCAAGCAGCTGGGCCACTGGGCAAACGCATCGAATGGAACTTCGCAAAATTTGTCATCGACCAACAAGGCCACGTCGCCCAACGCTTCTCCTCAAAAACAGAACCAGCTGCCATGGAAGACTTGATCCAAGAATTACTTGAGAAATAAGCAAAAAAAGCCTGAGCCAACGCTCAAGCTTTTTTTCTTTAATCAATTTCAAGTCCACCGGTGTACAAGCGGTAATAGGTGCCACGTTCTGCCATCAAGGAAGTATGGTTGCCTCGCTCGATGATGCGTCCGTGGTCCATCACCATGATGACATCGGAATTGACAATTGTCGATAGACGGTGGGCAATGACAAAGACTGTCCGACCTTCCATCAAGCGGTCCATCCCTTCTTGCACCATCTTCTCTGTCCGTGAGTCAATAGAAGACGTCGCTTCGTCCAGGATCAAGACAGGCGCATTGGCAAGGGCTGCACGGGCAATGGCGATCAATTGTCGTTGACCATTTGATAGACCAGCCCCATCATCCGTCAAGACTGTCTCATAGCCCTGATCCAAGTGCTTGACAAAGGAATCCACATTGGCAATCCGAGCTGCTTCAAGGATTTCTTCCCGTGTTGCATCAGCACGGCCGTAAGCGATGTTTTCTGCAATCGTACCAGTAAATAAGTGGGTATCTTGAAGAACGATTCCAAGGGAACGACGCAGAGAATCTTTCTCAATCAATTTAATATCGATCCCATCATAAGTAATCATTCCGGATTGGATATCATAGAATCGGTTGATCAAGTTGGTAATGGTTGTCTTTCCTGCACCAGTCGCTCCGACAAAGGCCACTTTTTGCCCCTTATCCGCGTACAAGTTGATGCCATGAAGGATTTGTTTCTTCCCATCATAAGAGAAATCAACATCATCAAAGACCACATTTCCGACCATCTTGACAAGCTGGTAATCCCCATTTGGACGTGGGTGTTTCCAAGCCCATTTGTTGGTTTTCTGATCAGTTTCGACCATTTCTCCATCGACCAGTTCATAATTGACCAGCGTCACTTTTCCTTGGTCGACTTCTTCTTCTTCGTCCAAAAGATCAAAGACACGATCTCCACCAGCCAAGGCCATGAGGACAAAGTTCAATTGTTGAGAGACCTGGGCAATGGGACCTGTGAAGGAACGGTTCAATTGCAGAAAGGCCATAAGACCACCAATGGTTAAACCACCGACGCCGTTTAGCGCAAAGAGGCCACCGATCAAGGCTGTTAGAACAAAGGAAACATTTCCCAAGTTCCCAAGAATCGGCATGAGGACATTGGCATAGCGGTTAGCCTGGTAGGAAGACTCAAAGAGTTGATCATTGATGCGGTCAAAATCCTCAATGCTTTCTCTTTCATGCACAAAGGCCTTGACCACTTTTTGACCAGACATCATTTCTTCAATAAAGCCGTTCTCAATCCCCAAGTTCTTTTGTTGTGCCCCGAAGTAACGACCTGACTTGCCAGAGACATCCTTGATGATAAAGACCATGACGATGACCATGATAAGAACAATCAAGAACAAGAGCGGACTAACCGTCAGCATGGTAATCGTTACCCCAAGAATGGTAATCGCTGAGGATAAGAGTTGAGGAATGGATTGTTCAATCGCTTGGCGAAGGGCATCAATATCATTGGTATAGATAGACATGATGTCCCCATGTTGGTGGGTATCAAAGTAACGTACCGGCAGTTTTTGCATGCGGGCAAACAACTGATTTCGAAGACTTCTAAGTGAGTCTTGTGAAACAGTCGCCATGATCAAGGTAAAGCCATAGTTGGCAAGTACCCCGATCAAACAGATCAAACCAACCCGTGTCAAGAAGGACAAGAGCGGTCCGAAATCATGGCTGTTTGACGTTAACATGGGCTCCACATAGACGTCGACCAAGGACTGAATCGAAGCTGTTACATTGACCGTCGCAAGAGACGATAGAATGATTAAGATAAAGGAAACAATCAAGGATACCTTGTAGTTTTTCCAAAGGAAGTCGAGCAGGCGAAGGATAGAGCCTAGATTTGCTTTTTTCTTAGTTTTCATCTGCTTCTCCTTTCCCTTGTGTTTGCATTTCATATACTTCTTGGTAGATGGCATTGGTCGCAAGCAATTCCTCGTGACGACCGATCGCATCGATTTGGCCATCATTCATCACAATGATGCGATCCGCATCTTGAATAGAGGAAATCCGTTGACCAATGATGATTTTGGTCGTCTCTTTCAAACTGGTTGCCAATCCTTGACGGATTAAACTATCCGTCTTGGTATCGACCGCCGAAGTCGAATCATCCAAGATCAAGATCTTCGGATTCATGAGAAGGGCACGCGCGATACAGAGACGCTGGCGTTGGCCACCGGAGACATTGGATCCCCCACGCTCAATCATAGTGTCATAGCCATCTTTGAAATCTTGAATAAATTCATCGGCTTGGGCAATCTTACAAGCTGCGATGATCTCTTCATCTGTCGCATCCTTATTTCCCCAGCGCATATTTTCTTTAATCGTACCAGAGAAAAGGACATTGGTCTGAAGAACCATGGCCACTTGCTTACGAAGGGAATCAAGATCGTATTCTTTGACATCGTGGCCTGCTACTGTCACCCGACCAGACTCGACATCATAGAGACGAGGAATCAACTGAACCAAGCTTGATTTCCCTGATCCTGTTCCTCCCAAGATACCAATTACTTCCCCTGAACGAATGGAAAGATTAATCCCTTGTAAGACATGGGTCTTGTCGCCATTTTCATCGGTATAAGCAAAGGTCACATCCTCAAAGTTGATCGAACCATCAGCGACATCTTTGATCCCATTTTCTGGAGAGTCAATCGTCGTTTTGGTCGTCAAGACTTCATTGATCCGCTCGACAGAGGCCATGGAAATCGACAACATGACAAAGATCATCATAAACATCATGAGCGACATAAGAATGGTCATGGTGTAGCTAAACATAGAAGTCAAATTCCCAGTAGAGAGTTGACCACCAACGATCAGATGAGCCCCGATCCAAGAGATCAAAAGGAAAGAAGCATACATGGAAAGCATCATAGCTGGGCTACTCAAGACAACGACACGGATAGCCTTCATAAACATGTTATAAATCCGGCGTGAAGCCTTTTTGAATTTAACGGTTTCATCTGCTTCCTTAACGTAGGACTTCACCACTCGCATATTGGTGATGTTTTCCTGAATGCTGTTGTTGAGATTGTCATAAGCTTCAAATACTTCTGTAAAGAGCGGATACACAATCTTCATAATGATGCTTAAGACCGCTGCCAAAAAGATGGTCACATAGACAAAGATCATGGCCATTTCCGGATTGATCAAGAAACAAGCCACAATGGCAAAGATCAAATTGAGCGGTGCCCGCACACAGATCCGGATGACCATTTGATAAGCATTTTGCACATTGGTCACGTCCGTCATCATCCGAGTAACCAGACCACCAGATGAGAACTGATCAATATTCTCAAATGAGAAGGTTTGAACCTTTTTGAAAATAGCCCGACGAAGGTTTTTGGCAAAACCAGCCGATGCATAGGCGCCATAACGGGCAGACTGCATCCCACAAAAGAGGGAGAGAAAGGCACAGACCAGCATGAGCCCACCGTAAAACAAAATATTGTTCATGTTTCTTTGTTGAACACCTTGGTCCAAAAGACTCGCCATGACAAAGGGAATCGAAATCTCAAACATGACTTCAAAGACCATGAACAAGGAAGCCAAAATCGAGGGCTTCTTGAATTCTTTGATCTCGGAAATTAAGGATCGAATCATTATTACCTCCAATGTTATTCATACTTTTTCCTGCGGTAGAAGCAAAGCTTCTTTCCATCGAAAATAGGTCAAAACACACAAAATTCCCTGAGGGAAAGACCCTAGGGATTACGCGTTTTTTATAGTCTTCATTGTAACCTAAATTGCAAAAAAATGCAAGATTTTTAGACAGCATCCGTTTTTCTGTTGATCTAGTACAAAAGAGGCTGGGACAAAAGTCCTAGCCTCTCAATTATTTTTGGATTGTCGAGCAAGACGCAGTGGTTGAGTGGG
>NZ_CALPCT010000032.1:0-9694 GCF_943193075.1 Streptococcus caecimuris
GTAGAGCCCACTCAACCACTGCGTCTTGCTCGACAATCCAAAAATAATTGAGAGGCTAGGATTTTTGTCCCAGCCTCTTTTCTTGTTAATGTATAAATCTTTATTCTTCGTTTTTTCGCATGAAATAAAGGAGTGTTTGCAATTCACTAGTGAGATCGACATATTGGACAACAACGTCTTTAGGAACTGTCAGATGGACCGGAGAAAAGCTTAGAATTCCTTTGACACCGGCATCTACTAAAAGACTAGCAACTTCCTGCGCTTTAATACTTGGGACAGTTAAAATTGCTGTTTGAATGCCTTCTTTTTTGAGATTCTCTTTGATCGTAGAAATCCCATAAATGGGGATCCCATCCTTACTTTTGGTATTAATCAGTTCATGATCATCTACATCAAAAGCCATGACAATTTTCATCTTATTGCGTTCATGGAAGCGATAGTTGAGGAGCGCACTTCCCATATTTCCGATCCCCACAATAGCGACATTGGTAATGGCATTGTCATTTAAGAGATCGGCAAAGAAGTTCATCAGTTTTTTTACGTCATAACCAAATCCACGTCTTCCTAATTCACCAAAATATGAGAAATCTCGTCGAACAGTAGCAGAGTCAATCCCAATTGCATCAGCAATTTGCTTGGAATTGGCGCGCTCTATTTTTTCAGAGTTAAAGCGTTTAAAAATGCGGTAGTAGAGCGATAAGCGTTTTGCTGTTGCGCGTGGAATTGGAGTATTTTTATCATGTTTCACAATATCACAACCTTTCCCTCTTATTGTATAGGAAGATTGTGAAAAAATCAACTATCTAGAGTGGTTTTTCAAAAATATTTTTGTCTAAAGAAAAAGCTGATGACGATGGGAGAGTTCCATCAGCATCAGCTTAGTTTTCAGCTTGTTCTACCTTTTTCAAAAAAGCATAGAGTCCATCGACTCGTCCTGTATAGGGTAGCTTTTCCCCCTTGTATTCAATGGATACGATTGAGTAAGAGTCAGGCAAGGTTACACAGCCTGAAAAAGCTAGGATACAGGCTGCAAGGTCAGGATAAGTAGTCGTTCGTTCTACTTGGTAAGCATCGATATAAGTTAGGGTTACCATATTAGGCCTCTGTTTTGTTGAAAATTTCTCTTTCGACAAGACTATCCATTAAGAAATAGAATTTTTGTTGGATAATGTCATTTTCTGGATTTTTAAAGATATTAACCAGGCGAAGTCCAGACTTGTCTGTAATATTGATCTTAAAACCTGTCAAATCTTTATTAAAAATGATTTTAAGTAGGAAGCCTTCGCCGCTATTTGGAACGGCTTCGAGCAAACGATTTAACTCGTAATTTCCAACCTTTGTAACAGCGAATGTATTGTCACGTAAGGTATATTTTTTAACATTTGGGTGTAGACTATAGGTATATTTGCAGTCTTTCAATGAAACACTTGTTTCAAAAGCCATATTGTTCTCCTATGATAAAATTTCTTTAAGTTTTGAGAGGAAGTCTTGAACCTCCTCTACGGTATTGAGTTCTGAAAAACTAATTCGAAGGGATTCTTTTAGGCGTGAGCTATCTTTTCCATAGAGTGCCTCAAGGACATGGCTGGGTTGAACTGTACCAGCGGTACAAGCAGAACCTGTAGAGACAGAAATTCCAGCAAGATCGAGTCGCATCAATAAAACGTCATTTTGGACACCCGGAAAGCCAAGATTCCAAACAAATGGAAGATGATCGTCATTCGCATTTACGTAGTAGTCGTAGTCTGTTAAACCATTAACTAGTTCTTGGCCAAGTTTTTGAACCTGGTTGAAATTTTCTTCTTGATGAAGTGTAGCTTGCTGAAGCGCGGTTGCCATCCCGACAATAGAAATGAGATTTTCCGTACTGGCTCTCATCTTACTTTCCTGATCCCCACCATGTAAAAGATTATCAAAATCTGGGGAGGTTGCATAAAGGAAACCGACGCCCTTTGGTCCATGGAATTTGTGGGCAGAAGCACTGAGAAAATCAATTCCCAACTCTTCAGGATAGACAGGGACCTTTCCGATTGCTTGGACAGCATCAACGTGAAAGGCAGCTGGATGATCTTTTAAGAGTTCTCCGATTTCTTTAATCGGAAGAAGATCGCCTGTCTCGTTATTGGCAAACATGGTAGAGACAAGAATGGTATCCGGTCTAAGAGCCGCCTTGATATCACTAGCCTTAATGCGTCCATCTCTTGGTTGGACGATCGTAACTTCAAATCCGAAACGTTCTACAAGATATTCGATGGGTTCAAGAACCGCATGGTGTTCCAAAGCGGTCGTAATGATGTGTTTGCCATCTGCTTGGTGTTTCAAGCAGTAGCCTTTTATAACGGTATTATTACTTTCTGATCCACCTGAAGTGAAGAAAATACGATTTGGAAGAGTATGGAGAGACTGAGCAATTTGCTCGCGAGATTCTCGGAGAAGTTTACTAGCCATCCGTCCATGAGCATGAAGGCTCGATGGATTTCCAAAAGTGGTCTTCATAGTTTCAGACATTTTATCAATGACTTCAGGTAGAAGGGGAGTTGTTGCGGCATTATCAAAATATATCACATTAAGACCTTATTTCTTATGGTAGGCAAATAGAGGACTAACAGGTTTTCTTTCTTGAATGCGAACAATAGCTTCAGCGATCAGTTCGCTAGCTGTCAGATAGTTAATATTTTTTGGTGTTGGTCCATTTGGAGCAACAGAATCGGTTACTAAGATTTCTTTGATCGGAGCTTGGTCTAATAATTCAACAGCTCCTTTTACAAATAAACCATGGCTTGATACAGCATAAATTTCAGTAGCACCTTCGCGTTCGACGATTTTCGCAGCTTCTGAGAATGTCTTACCAGTATTGAGGATATCGTCAATCAAGATCGCTTTCTTATCTTTGACATCCCCGATAATATAGCCATAATCACGGTTTGCATCATCTTGCTCGTAATCAATGATCGCAATCGGTGCATCAAGATATTCAGCTAAACTACGAGCCCGTTTGACACCTGAATTTTTAGGACTGACGACGACGACATCAGGACCAGTTAGACCTTTGTTGATGTAGTGCTCTGCAAAAAGTGGAATGGTAAAGAGGTTATCCACGGCAATATCGAAGAAACCTTGAACCTGCACTGCATGGAGATCCAGTGTGACGACACGATCCACCCCAGCTTTGACCAACATGTTTGCGACGAGTTTAGCAGTGATTGGTTCACGAGGAGCAGCAGTCCGGTCTTGGCGAGCATAACCGAAGTAAGGCATGACCACATTGACAGTATTTGCGCTGGCCCGTTGGCAAGCATCTACCATAATTAACAGTTCCATCAAGTGATTGTTGACAGGGAAACTGGTTGATTGAATGATATAAATATCATATCCACGAACACTTTCCTCAATATTGACTTGGATTTCACCATCTGAGAATTGACGGGATGAAATTTTCCCAAGTGGAACCCCAGCATGATCCGCGATTTTTTGCGCAATCTCTGGATTTGAATTGAGAGAGAAGAGCTTCATATTTTTTTTATCTGACATGTGATTCCAACCTCATTTAGATTTTTGATCTTAGCACTATTTTAGCAAAAATTTGCGATAATTTCAGCTATTTTACAATCTTTCCGCCAATCTTGCGATTTTATTTTTTGCAGCTTTGTAGACGATTCCATGCTCTTTGATGAACTGATGGAAATTTTCTTCCTGCTCAGCGGTTTCGACCTCGATTTCTAATTCATAATCTTCAGTGTCTAGATAGAGACTGTGGTCTAGTGCCACCAATCCTGCAGCTGTTTCTTTTTCGAATCGTTCTGTTGTAAGGCTTCCCCAGACAGCGAGTTGCTCAACAGAGATTTCTTTAGAGATTAAGAGGTTTTTGATTTCTCCGTCAGGAAACTGTTGGTGTTGAAAGATCGCCTCGGTTTCTTCTGGGCTGAGGTTTTGATTGTACTCGAAATGGCCAACTGCCTCAGGGACTTTGAGAGTCAACTCAGCTTGATCTGTGAAAGTACGCACCCGCAAGGCCATTTTTTCCTTACGGATGAGCTGGTCGGGGGTATCGATATAGTGATTGGTTTGGACAACCAATTCTGTATCATCAAAAAGTGGAAGGAGGGATTGGTATTCCTCCTTGTCTAGCAAGGTTTTGTATTCAATTTCTAAATGGTTCATTTTGTAGTCCTTTGCTTTTTTTCGAAAGCGATTCATGATATAATAAGAGATGTGTTTATTGTATACAAAAATGGTTCAGATTACAAGGTGGTAGGATGGCAATTGATTGGGAAAACTTCTTAGATCCGTATATCCAAGCAGTTGGGGAATTAAAAATCAAACTGCGTGGGATTCGTAAGCAATATCGTAAGCAACAAAAGCATTCTCCAATCGAGTTTGTCACAGGTCGTGTTAAGCCGATTGAGAGTATCCGCGAAAAGATGATCCGAAGAAATATTTCTGAAGAAAATTTGGCTCAGGATATGCAAGATATTGCTGGTCTTCGTATCATGGTCCAGTTCGTAGATGACGTCGAAGAAATCCTAGAGGTTCTGAGACAACGGCAGGATATGCGCGTGGTCCAAGAGCGAGACTACATCCGCCACAAGAAATCAAGTGGCTACCGGAGTTACCACGTCGTGGTCGAGTATCCGGTCGATACTATTGATGGAAATGAAACGATCTTAGCAGAGATTCAAATTCGGACCTTGTCCATGAATTTTTGGGCAACCATTGAACACTCGCTCAATTATAAATATAAAGGAGACTTTCCAGACGAGATCAAAAAACGCTTAGAGACGACAGCAAACCTGGCCTATCTCTTGGATGAAGAGATGGGGGCAATTCGGGATGCGATTCAGGAGGCTCAAGCCCTGTTTGATCCACTTCATCGTAAGTTAAATGATGGCGTTGGAAATAGTGATGACACAGATGAAGACTACAGGTAAAAAAGTATCCATTATTCGCAATCGCAAGCGTCAAAGTGAAGAGGTTTTTCAGCAATTGCGCTATAAGCTTCGGAAAAATAATTTTATTTTGACGGAGAAGCACCCGGATATTGTGATTTCAATTGGTGGCGATGGGATGTTGCTATCGGCCTTTCACAAGTATGAACACCAGTTGGATCGGGTGCGATTTGTTGGCGTCCATACCGGACACTTAGGATTCTATACGGATTACTTAGACAGTGAAATCGATAAGCTGGTTGAGAATTTAAAATATGATACAGGAGCTAAGGTTTCTTACCCTATTTTGAATGTCAAGATTACTTTCGACAATGGGGAAACCCGTACCATGAGAGCTTTGAACGAAGCGACGATTAAGAGAAGCGACCGGACCATGGTTGCCGATCTCACGATTAATGGAGTGGATTTTGAGCGCTTCAGAGGAGACGGGATTACCGTTTCGACTCCGACAGGAAGTACGGCTTACAACAAATCCTTAGGAGGAGCAGTCCTTCACCCGACTATTGAGGCGCTACAGATCGCTGAGATCGCCAGTCTCAACAACCGTGTTTATCGTACCTTGGGTTCTTCTGTCATTGTCCCTAAAAAGGATAAGATTGAGATTACACCGACGAGACCTGGCTTCCACATTATCTCTGTTGATAATTCAACCTATTCTTACCGCAATATTGCAAAGGTAGAATATCAGATTGACAACCATAAGATTAATTTTGTGGCAAGTTCCAGTCACACCAGCTTCTGGAATCGGGTCAAGGATGCCTTTATCGGAGATGATAGAGAATGAGATTTGAATTCATTGTCGATGAGCATGTCAAGGTCAAGACCTTCCTGAAAAAGCACGAGGTTTCTAAGGGCCTCTTAGCAAAGATTAAGTTTCGTGGTGGCCAGATCCTTGTCAATGGACGTCCGGAGAATGCAATTTATTTGTTGGATATTGGGGATCGCTTGGTCATTGATATTCCAGCAGAAGAAGGGTTCGAAACCCTAAAACCCATGGATCGGCCTTTGGATATTTTGTTTGAAGATGATCATTTTTTGGTCTTAAACAAACCCTTTGGGATTGCTTCTATTCCAAGTGCGATTCATTCCAATACCTTAGCCAATTTTGTAAAAGGCTACTATGTGAAGCAGGGCTACGAGAACCAGCAGGTTCACATTGTCACTCGCCTGGACAAGGATACTAGTGGCGTCATGCTTTTTGCCAAACATGGCTATGCCCATGCCCGCTTGGATAAGCAATTACAGTCTAAAACGATTCAGAAACGCTATTATGCCTTGGTTAAGGGTTCTGGGAAGCTTGATCCTGTCGGAGAGATTATTGCTCCGATTGCGCGTGATGAAGATTCAATTATCACCCGCAAGGTAGCTAAAGGTGGCAAGTATGCTCATACTAGCTACCAGGTTGTTCAATCTTTTGGTGATATTCACCTAGTGGATATTCAGTTACACACAGGTCGAACCCACCAGATCCGCGTTCATTTTTCCCATATTGGTTTTCCGCTCTTGGGAGATGATCTCTATGGCGGCAGTTTAGAAGACGGCATTGAGCGCCAAGCCCTTCATTGTCATCGTCTATCCTATTATCATCCATTTCTAGAGGAAGAATTGGTCATAGAAAGTCCACTACCTCCAGATTTCCAAGCTGTATTAACACAGCTTCAAACAAGTTATTAATTATTAAAAGGAGTAAAACTAATGGAAGTTTTCGAAAATCTCAAAGCCAACCTCGTTGGTAAGAATGCACGTATTGTATTACCAGAAGGTGAAGAACCTCGTATCCTCCAAGCGACAAAACGCATTGTGAACGAGACAGAAGTAACCCCTGTATTGCTTGGTAATCCGGATAAAATTCGGATTTATCTTGAAATCGAAGGGGTTTTGGATGGATATGAAGTCATCGATCCTCATTCTTATCCAGGTTTTGAAGAAATGGTAGCTTCCTTGGTAGAACGTCGTAAGGGCAAAATGACAGAAGAAGAAGCGCGTCAAGTCTTGAAAGACGATGTTAACTATTTTGGTGTCATGTTGGTACACATGGGAATTGTTGATGGTATGGTTTCTGGTGCGATTCACTCAACAGCCGCAACTGTTCGTCCGGCCTTACAAATTATCAAAACTCGTCCAAATGTAAAACGGACTTCAGGGGCTTTCCTTATGGTTCGTGGATCTGAACGCTACTTGTTCGGGGACTGTGCCATCAACATCAATCCAGATGCTGAAGGATTAGCCGAAATTGCCATCAACTCAGCTATCACAGCCAAGATGTTTGGAATTGATCCAAAAATTGCTATGTTGAGCTATTCAACAAAAGGATCTGGTTTCGGCGAAAGTGTTGATAAGGTTGTCGAAGCGACTAAGCTTGCCCATGAACTTCGTCCAGACCTTGAAATTGACGGGGAATTGCAATTTGACGCAGCCTTTGTCCCTGCAACTGCAGCCTTGAAGGCTCCAGGAAGCAAGGTGGCAGGTCAAGCCAATGTCTTTATCTTCCCTGGTATTGAGGCAGGTAACATTGGGTACAAGATGGCAGAACGCCTTGGTGGCTTTGCAGCGGTAGGTCCAGTATTGCAAGGGTTGAACAAACCAGTCAATGACCTCTCTCGTGGATGTAATGCAGATGACGTCTATAAATTAACCTTGATTACGGCTGCTCAAGCTGTGGAGCAATAAGAAATACATTTAGAGAGTGGGACAGAAATTGGTAATTCGTTAGAATTCGATTTCGTCGTCCCATCTCCGCACAGTTGAGTAGGGCTGAAAAAGCTGATGAAATCAGCGTAGTAGAGCCCACTCAACCACTGCGTCTTGCTTGACAATCCAAAAACAATTGAGAGGCTAGGACTTTTGTCCCAGCCTTTTTTTCTTTATAAAATCAGAATTTCTAAACTCTAACTCATTCTGTGGTATACTAGGAATATGTTAGATTTAAAAGATTACGGGATTACCATGTGGAAGGAGGGAAAAATCGCCTCTTTTCGAGAAAAGTTATTAGCCTGGTATGATGCCCATAAACGGGATCTTCCCTGGAGAAGGACCCAGGATCCTTATAAAATTTGGATCTCAGAAATTATGCTCCAGCAGACACGTGTCGATACGGTTATTCCTTATTATGAGCGTTTTTTAGATTGGTTTCCGACGGTCGCTGATTTGGCTCAAGCTCCTGAAGAAAAACTCTTAAAAGCTTGGGAAGGCTTGGGGTATTACTCACGTGTCCGCAATATGCAGAAAGCTGCCCAGCAGATAATGGAAAATCACGGAGGAGTGTTTCCATCAAGTTATGAGGAAATATCTAAACTCAAGGGAATTGGGCCTTATACAGCTGGCGCCATTGCTAGTATTGCCTTTGGATTACCAGAGCCAGCAGTGGATGGCAATGTCATGCGTGTTCTAGCCCGCTTGTTTGAGGTGGACTACGATATCGGAATTCCTACCAATCGCAAGATTTTTCAAGCCATGATGGTAATCTTGATCGATCCGGTTCGTCCTGGTGATTTCAATCAGGCTTTGATGGATTTGGGATCCGATATTGAATCGCCAGTCAATCCACGGCCGGAAGAAAGTCCTGTAAAAGAGTTTAGCGCGGCTTATCAACATGGAACCATGGATCGTTATCCCATTAAGGCTCCTAAGAAGAAACCTGTACCTGTCTATCTCACAGCCTTTATTATCAAGGATAGTCAAGGGCGCTACTTGCTGGAGAAAAATGAGCGAGAAGGGCTTTTATCAGGTTTTTGGCATTTCCCTTTGATCGAAGTGGATAGCCTGTCTGAAAACCTAGGCCAATTATCTCTACTGGATGGGCAGGGTCATGCAGAAGTCAACCCAGAAATTCTTTCCTTTGAACAGGACTATGACTTGGCCATTGATTGGCAAGACAGATCGTATCCTATCGTCCAGCATGTCTTTTCGCATCGCAAATGGCAGGTTCAGATCCGATTCGGCCTTGTAAAAGAAGGAGAACAGCCAGCAAGTGAATCGACTGTTTGGTTAACACCAGAAGAATTTTCGGACTATCCTTTTGCTAAACCCCAGCAAAAGATTTGGACGACTTTTACGGAAAATGAAAATAGAGAGTGGGACAGAAATCGGTAATTCGTTAGAATTCAATTTCGTCGTCCCACCTCCGCACAGTTGAGTAGGGCTGTAAAAGCTGATGAAATCAGCGTAGTAGAGCCCACTCAACCACTGCGTCTTGCTCGACAATCCAAAAACAATTGAGAGGCTAGGACTTTTGTCCCAGCCTCAATTTTTTTATAGATGAGCGAATGCTTTGATTTCTTCTTCAGACATAGATGAGTCGCAACGAACACTGACTTCACCGGCTTCGACATGTAAAAATCCTGGGACAGTTGGGATGCCGTAAGTTGAGCGGAAGGCTTGTAATGCGTCTAGCTGACTTGGTTCTTCACTATTGATGAAGTAGATATGAGCTTTTGTTTCAGCTACGACAGTTGCCAACTTAGCAGCGAACTTCCGGCAGTAAGGACAAGTCTTGCGTCCGATAAAGAAGGTTGCTGTTTCTTTTTGATCGATCGCTTCTTGCGCACGCGCGACAGTTGTGACTTCAAGATCTTTAATATCTTCTAAAAATTGTTCCATGAGATTACCTCGCTTTCTTCTAAGTCTAGTATGCCATATTTTCTATAAAATCGCTGGTATTTGCTACGAAAGAAAGAGAGAGTGGGACAGAAATCGGTAATTCGTTAGAATTCGATTTCGTCGTCCCACCTCCGCACAGTTGAGTAGGG
>NZ_CALPCT010000033.1:0-8784 GCF_943193075.1 Streptococcus caecimuris
CTCAACTGTGCGGAGGTGGGACGACGAAATCGAATTCTAACGAATTACCGATTTCTGTCCCACTCTCTTTTGCTTTATTCACTTTCTTTTCAGTGTGCGATTTCTGGTTTGACAAAGAGTCGCTCGTCACCAAGATCGATAAGGGATACTGGTGCTTCATAAAATTGGCTAAGGACATGGGGAGTTAGGATCTTTTCCTTTGGTCCTTGCTCGACCACTTGGCCATGTTTGAGTAAGAGGACATGGGTCATGTCTGTTGTAATTTCCTCAGCATGGTGGGTGACGTAGATCATGGTAGGCGCGTGATCCAGTTGTTTGATATGATGGATCTGACGGAGGAGCTTTTCTCTGGCAAAGAGATCCAATCCACTAGAAGCTTCGTCAAAAATGATCAGATCTGGCTGGTCCATGAGGCTTCGTGCAATGAGAACGGTCTGCTTTTCTCCCTGGGAGAGCTCACGGTATTTGCGGCCGATCAAAGAGCTAGCCCCAATTGAAGTTAGCATATCCCGTGCCCAGTTCAGTTCTTCTTCCCCGTATGCAGCAAATAAGATACTACTCTTGTATTGACCAGTTAGGACAATTTGCTCTGTCAAAAGATGTTCTGGCAGTCTTTCTGAAATGAAGGAGCTAACGATCCCAATACGCTTACGTAACTCAGGAATACCCCCTTCTCCAAAGCGGGTTCCAAGGACCGTTACCTGGCCAGAACTAGCCCAGTATTCAGACATGAGCAGTTTGAGGAGGGTCGATTTTCCTGCTCCATTTAAGCCTAAAATCGCCCAACATTCATTTTCTTTTACTTGCCAGTTAATCTCTTTTAAAAGGGCTTTTCCATTGCGGATCAAATTGACGTCTTGTAGTTCAATCAAATTATTCATAACTTTATCCTTTTGATTAAAATCTCCTTTATTCTATCATAAAATATGGTAGAATAGAAAACAGGAGGTAAGGAATGTTTCGAAATAGTAAATTGTTATTCTGGACATGTGAGATCTTATTATTGACGGTGATTTTCTATATTTGGAAATCAATGGGGACTTTAATTTCTCCATTTGTATCTGTTCTGAATACCATCCTCTTACCATTTTTAATTGCAGGTTTTTTATATTACATTACCAATCCGATTGTTGAATTGTTGGAAAAACATTTAAAAATCAAGCGTGGGTTTGGGATTTTGATCACCTTAGTACTCTTGTTTGGGATCATTGGCTTAGGGATCTTTTATCTGCTCCCTATCTTAATTAATCAGTTAACCAGCTTGATCAATTCAACTCAAGGACTTTACTGGGAAGTTCAAAGTTTGGTTCGAAAACTCTCGACCAATCCTTTGTTCCAGAATGTGAATATCCAGTCGACGATTCAGCAGTTGAATCTCTCATATATGGATATCCTACAAAATCTCTTGAATAGTGTGACCAACAGTTTAGGAAGTGTGGTTAACACCATTGTTAATACGGTCTTTATCTTGATCATGACCCCTGTCTTCTTGGTTTATTTCTTGGTCGATGGGAAGAAGTTATTACCGATGTTGGAGCGGACCATTTTACGCAATGACAAACTCCACATTTCAAGCCTCTTGATTAGTTTGAATGAAACGGTCTCTCGCTATATTAGTGGGATTTCGATCGATGCCTTTATCATTGGAACCCTAGCCTACATTGGCTATAGTTTTATTGGATTGAAGTACGCTTTGGTCTTTGCCATTTTTTCTGGATTAGCCAACCTCATTCCATATGTAGGACCAACCATCGGGTTGATTCCGATGATCATCACCTATGCCTTCACAGATATGGATATGATGATCAAAGCAGTCATTTACATGTTGATTATCCAGCAGATCGATGGGAATATTCTTTATCCGCGTATCGTTGGAGGCGTGATGAAGGTTCACCCGATTACCATTATGGTTCTCTTATTGCTCTCAAGTAATATTTACGGCATTATCGGGATGGTCGTTGCGATTCCAGTCTATTCGATTGGAAAAGAAATTGTAAAATTCTTGGTAAATCTTTATGATAACCACCGTGCTGCTAAGGAGCAGAAGAAAAAAGAAGAATTTGGTATCATTAATAAATCATAGACTCTAGCGCCTATATGGGCCTTGGAGTCTTTTTTGTACATTTATTTGAAAAAATGCTGGAAAATAGTCAACAAGTGCTATGAAATGTGTTAAAATATAAGTGATTTTGAAAGAAAATATGAAAAGGTAGGAAAAGATGAGACTGCTCTTATCGAAAAAACAGAGACGCCAATTGCAATTATTGGAAATCTTGATTAAGGAAAAAAGATGGTTCCACTTAAAAGAGTTGGCCAAGCGTTTGGATTGTACAGAACGTTCGTTAAAAGAAGATTTGTCTAATCTTCGTAGTACATTTGATGACTTTTTAATTGAATCCTCTACCAATGGGATCAAGATCAGTTATGAGGATTCGGTTGGGCTAGAAGTGATCTATCATCACTTTTTAAAAGAATCACAAGCCTTTGCTTTGATTGAATATCTCTTTTTCAACAAGGATGTTTCCAATGAATATATTTGCAGAAAGTTTGATTTGAGTTACCAATCTTTCTATCGCTTGATTCGGACGATTAATCAGAAGCTTCAAACCAAATACAATGTAAAGATTGATTTGAAACCCTTGAATCTTGTCGGGGATGAGATTGACGTTCGTTTCTTTTATGCCCAATATTTTGCGGAACGTTATTACTACATGGAGTGGCCTTTCCCAGAATTTAAGGAAGAGGCGGTGACCGATTTGATCACCTTCTTCTTCAAGCTCTATGGCTATCCATTGACCTTCTCTGTACTCAGGTCTTATAAAGTTCTCTTGACAGTCTACTTGTCACGGATTAAGCAAGGTTACTTCATCGACATGCCAACGAACTATGATGTGTATAAGGACCAGTATCAAGGGGTGACCAATGTCGAGGAGATGTTGCGCTACTTTAGCTTGCAGTTGGGTGTCGAGTTGAATGAAAAAGTGCTGGAACAGTTCTTTATTATCTTTATTCAAGAGAATTTCTATTTCAGTCCAGAAAGCTTGATCGAAGCTGCAGAAACGGATCCTTATGCCAAAGAATCGACTAGACTCATCAAAGATATGTTCAAGGATCTATGCTATACCTATGATTTAGACATTGAAAATCTTGATGAGATGTTGATGCACGTTCACAATACGGCTCACTTAGGTCGGAAGGAATTGTTCTCGGAGTTCCTCTTATTTGATACCAAGACCAATACCAACGAAGATTTCATGAGCATCTTCCCAGCCTTCTATGATGATTTGAAGGAGCATATCATCACTTATATGAAGACCATGAAGCATGATCTGAACGAAGAGATCATCAAGCACATGATCTACACGGTCTACACTCACTGGGAACGTCTCTTACCGCAGTTGTTGCGCCGTCGGAAGTCTATTAAGGTCTTGATTATCAGTCGTTTTGACGATCACCATGCCAAATCCATGATCGATTTTCTAGATTTCTACTGTACGGATAACTTTGAATTTACGCAGATGATCAAGTACAATCTAACAGTGGATGATATTGAAGCTTCGGATGCCGACGTAGTGGTGGCCAACTTTATGATGCCTGAATTAAAGAAAAAACCATTTATTTGTACAAGTAGTCTCTCATCGCTTGAGCTGGTTGAAAAACTCAATGCCTTCTTTTATGATTTTACCAGTGCAGAACACTAAAGACAAAGTCTTCTTAGAAACTTTCCTTAGGTGAGTACGGACGTCAGCGAACTTCGAAGAAGTTCCATGACTAATTAAGATACAAAGGGCGTTCGCGGATAAAGTCAAAATAGGAAGTTTGACGCAGAATCTTTAGATTCTAGGAAAACTTATCTTTTTGACACGATCCGTAGCCCGTGTTCAATTCGTTTTGGACCCCTTCGCTTTTTAATTTTTTAGGCTCAGGCTAAAACAGTTTCCCAAACTGTTTTACTCCCAAAACTCCCGAGTGCTAGAAACAATCGTGTTTCTAGCACTTTTCTCACGGCGGAAAGTTTCAGTGTAGGTTTGAATGAAACGATTATATATTTTGTTTTAAGTTTTCAGCGTTACTTAGGTTATTTTATGTGAAAAAACAATATGTTCACATTCTAAAATCAGGACTTGTTCCTGATTTTTTGATGGTAAAAAAAGAAAATTTTATAGAAGAATGCAGGCTCTCCTATTTTGTGGTATAATATACAATATTATATACTGGAGGAAATTATCCATGGAAGACCCTGGCAGTCAGGAAATTTTACTGGAATTTATTTTATTGATTGTTTTGACATTGTTGAATGCCTTTTTCTCGGCGACTGAAATGTCAATGGTATCGTTGAATCGCTCTCGTGTAGAGCAAAAGGCTGAAGAAGGAGATAAAAAATACATTCGTCTTCTTAGCGTATTGGAGCAACCGAACCATTTCTTATCCACTATTCAGGTGGGGATCACCTTGATTACCATCTTATCTGGGGCGAGTCTTGCGGATAGCCTTGGACATGTCATTGCTGGATGGATGGGCAATACCAAAACGGCTCTGGCAACTGGAAGCTTTTTATCTCTAGCATTTTTGACTTATATTTCGATCGTGTTTGGCGAACTCTATCCGAAACGAATCGCTATGAACTTGAAAGATGAGTTGGCTGTTCGAACAGCTCCGATTGTGATTCTATTAGGAAAAATTGTCAGCCCCTTTGTTTGGTTGCTTTCAGCGTCGACCAACCTTTTGAGCCGTATCACGCCAATGGAATTCGATGATCCGGATGAAAAGATGACGCGGGATGAAATCGAGTATATGCTGACCAATAGTGAAGCAACACTAGATGCGGACGAGATTGAGATGCTCCAAGGGATCTTTTCATTAGATGAAATGGTAGCGCGTGAAGTCATGGTCCCACGGACAGATGCCTTCATGGTTGATATCAATGATGATACTAAAGAAATTATTGAAAGTATCCTTAAGCAAAACTTTTCACGGATTCCTGTCTATGATGATGACAAGGACAATGTCATCGGCCTCATCCATACCAAACGTCTCTTGAACGAAGGATTTATCAATGGCTTTGATAATATTGTCTTAAGAAAGATTTTACAAGAACCTTTGTTTGTTCCAGAAACCATTTTTGTGGATGATCTTTTGAAGGAATTGCGTAATACACAAAATCAAATGGCCATTCTGCTCGATGAATATGGAGGAATGTCTGGACTGGTCACTCTTGAAGACTTGTTAGAAGAAATCGTCGGTGAAATTGACGATGAGACTGACAAAGCGGAAATTGATGTCTTTGAAATTGCGGACAATACCTATGTCGTACAAGGAGCCATGTCTCTAAATGACTTTAACGAATATTTTGATGTTGAGTTGGAAAGTGATGATGTGGATACCATTGCAGGGTATTATTTGACTGAAGTTGGGCGGATTCCATCCTTGAAAGAACGCCTCAGCTGTGAAGTCGATAGTCAAAAGAAACACTTGATCCTGACAAACGACAAGGTGAAAAATGGTCGTGTGACCAAGGTAAAAGTTGAAATTTCTGAAATCGTCGAAGAAGATGAAGAAACCAAATCAAAAGAAGATTAGAAAATAGAGGCCTGGACGTGTTCCAGCCTCTGTTTTTTTCTTGTCAGGACTAGTTGAATTTTCAAAAAATTTGAAAAATTTCTGAAATAGTCTTGACAGCCAAAAAAAATTAAGGTAAGATAATACCCATAAATAAAGAAAGCAGAAAATAAACATGAAGCAACAAGCTATTTCAACTCAAAAATTTTACTTTAGCTACTTTAGATAGTGTTTGTAGACATGATCTCATGGATGCAAACAACCCAAGCAATTTGTTTGTATCTATGTGGCTAAGATTTTTGATGATGGTCCATAGAGCTAGTATCTAAATGGACCGAGGTTTTGTAACTTGTTGGAGAATTTCAGCATCCGTTTAGAGAATAATCTAAGCGGATTTTTTGTTTATTTTGCAGAAAAGGAGTCAAAAAATGAAAGTAGTGAAGAAATTACTAGCACCTGTCCTGGTTGTAGGACTGCTGTTAACATCATTGGTGACCTTACACAACCTGAAGGATGCTAAAAAAGACAATGTCTTTCGAATTGGGATTTCCCAATACATTACCCATAAGTCGCTTGATGCGACACGAAAAGGTTTTATAGAAGAGTTGAAGAAAGAGGGTTATGTAGATGGGAAAAATATTCAGATCGATTTTCAGAATGCTCAAGGGGAGCAACGAAATCTGAAAAATATTTCCAAACAATTGGCGGAAGAAAATGATCTCGTCTTTGCGATTGCAACACCATCAGCTCAAAGTTTGGCTAATACGACGAAAACAACACCGGTTGTCTTCTCAGCTGTGACCGATCCATTGGCAGCGAAATTGGTGAAAAACTTGAAAGAGCCTGGTGGCAATATCACAGGGACAAGTGACCAGTCAGACGATGCGATCTCTACACAGGTAGACATGATTAAGCAAGTGCTTCCAACGGCGAAAACAGTTGGGATCCTCTATACACAAAGTGAGCCTAACTCAGTTGTCCAAAAAGACAATGCGAAGAAGATCCTTGAAGCTAAAGGCTATCAAGTGGTTGAAAAAACCATCCTCGATAGTAACAATGTGAAGGCTGCAGCAGACAGTATCATGTCAGAAGCAGATATCGTCTTTGTTCCGACGGATAACATCATTTCTTCTACAATGGACACTGTAAAACAGGTTTCTATCAGCCATAAGGTGCCAGTTTTTGGTGGGTCTGCTGAGATGGTGACTACTGGTGGCTTGTACAACTTTGGTACCGATTATGAGGAATTGGGAAGACAAGCTGCTCGGATGGCCATTCGCATCATGAAGGGTGAGAAACCTGGCAAAGTTGCAGTTGAAACACCTGAAAAATTAGAATTGCATACCAATAAAGAGATGGCTAAAGAGCTTGGAATTGATATTAGCTCGTTGAAGGTAGAAAAATAGGAGGTTTGAGATGAATTTCGTTTTATCAAGTTTATCAGAAGGTTTATTGTGGTCGATCATGGCGATCGGTGTTTACTTAACATTTCGAATTTTAGATATTGCCGATATGACGGCAGAAGGAGCCTTTCCACTTGGGGCAGCAGTTGTAGCTTCCCAAATTCAAGCAGGAAGAAACCCTTGGCTTGCAACTTTGCTGGGCTTCCTAGCAGGAATGATCGCAGGATTGGTTTCTGGGATTCTCCATACAAAAATGAAAATTCCAGCCCTCTTGACAGGGATTGTCACTTTGACCGGTCTCTACTCTATCAATATTAAAATCATGGGGGGAGTACCCAACCTCTCTATTGGCGATGCCAGTACCATTTTCAAAAGTGTCATGAAATTGGGCTTGTCCAATGAAGAAGCAGTCTTTTTGATTAGTATTTCTTGCTTGATCATCGTCTGTATCTTGTTAACTCTCTTAATGAAGACGCAACTTGGCTTGGTTTTGCGCTCGACTGGTGATAACATTCCAATGAGTGAGGCCAATGGGGTCAATGTAGATAACATGAAGATGTTGGGCTATATGATTTCCAATGGCTTGATTGCCCTTTGTGGAGCCATGTTTGCGCAAAATGATGGTTTCTCAGATGTGACTTCTGGTACAGGGACGATCGTAGTCGGTTTGAGTGCGGTGATTATCGCTGAAGTTTTGATCCACGAATTGACCATTGGTTGGCGCTTGCTTTCCATCGGGGTTGGAGCCATTGTTTACCGTTTGATCATCTTAAATATTTACGAGATCCCAAATCTCGATCAAAATATGGTTCGTCTCTTCAATGCGATCTTGCTCGCGATTGTCTTGTTCGCTCCTGAGGTGCAAAAACGTCTTCGTGTTCGTGGATTGAAGTTAGGAAATAAGTAGGAGAAAAGTATGGCAACATTATTATCAATTGAAGGTATTCATAAGACATTTGAAGCAGGAACAGTCAATGAAAACCATGTCTTAAAAGGCTTGGATCTCCAAGTAGAAGAAGGGGACTTCATTTCGGTCATCGGTGGAAATGGAGCTGGGAAATCAACCTTGATGAACATCTTGGCAGGAAATCTGGTCGTAGATGAAGGAGATATCTTGCTAGAAGGTAACTCTATCAAAAATACGAGTGTTCGTAAGCGTGCGAAAGATATTGCGCGTGTCTTCCAAGATCCTAAAATGGGGACAGCTTCCCGTTTGACCATTGAAGAAAATATGGCCATTGCCCAACGTCGGGGGAAATCTCGTGGTTTGAGCTGGGGAGTTCGAGAGAAAGATCGCGAATTATTCCGTGAAGCCTTGAAGGAACTGAATATCGGTTTAGAAAACCGTCTCAAGGTGGATACCCAATATTTGTCTGGTGGGCAACGTCAAGCTTTGACCTTGGTCATGGCAGCCTTGGTCAAACCAAAACTCTTGCTTCTGGATGAACATACCGCAGCGCTCGATCCTAAAACTAGTGAAATGGTCATGGAATTGACACAAAAGATCGTGGAAAGCCATGATTTGACAACCTTGATGATTACGCATGATATGAACCATGCCATTGAATACGGCAACCGCTTAATCATGCTCTACCAAGGCAAGGTCGTTGTCGACGTCAAAGGAGAAGAAAAGAAAAACCTAACGGTTGAAGATTTGATGCGCCTCTTCCAACAAAACAGTGGTGAAACCCTGGTTAGTGATGAATTGGTATTAGGATAAAATGAGAGTGGGACAGAAATCGGTTATTCGTTAGAATTCGATTTCGTCGTCCCACCTCCGCACAGTTGAGTAGGGCTGTAAAAGCTGATGAAATCAGCGTAG
>NZ_CALPCT010000034.1:0-8538 GCF_943193075.1 Streptococcus caecimuris
AGCTTTTACAGCCCTACTCAACTGTGCGGAGGTGGGACGACGAAATCGAATTCTAAAGAATTACCGATTTCTGTCCCTCTCTCTTTTAGTTTAGATATTTAATGAAGAACTCAATTAGTTTCATGATTTGTGTAAAGAACCAAGGCAGAAATAGAAGAGCTAGGAAAGCAACATGCCATTTCCAATAGAGTGAAACCAAGCCAACGGTTTCTCGAATCCAAGCTGATGGGAGATAGTAAAAAGCTGTTCTTGAACCGATACTTCGACCAGGTATTTTCAATCGTCTCATAAAGACACCTGCACGGAGCGCGTGAAAAGAATTGGTCACCACAAGGACTCGCTTGCCAAGCCCCTCTTCTTCAAGGATACGCTTGCTAAAGGTCAGGTTTTCAAAAGTAGTACGAGAGCGATTCTCGATGAGAATGGCATCTTCAGGAACCCCGTGTTCCATCAAGTATATGGCCATAGCTTCCGCCTCAGCGATCAGCTCATCTGACCCTTGGCCACCAGAAACAATCAGCTTTGGTCGTCCCTCGAACTGCTCATAAATGGCCTTTCCCTTTTCAAGACGCTGGGCCAAGAGTGGGGGAACCTTGTCTCCGATCAAACCTGAGCCAAGGATGATGATGGCGTCTGGCTCTTTGCGAACTGGAAAGAGATTGCAAAAAGTCCCATAGGATACATAAGAGAGGTAGAGAAAGGTCATGTAAAACAGGGCGAAGTCAGTCAGATAAATGAGGATGTCATTCCCTGGGAAATAGGGTAGAAAATGTAGTGCCAAAGCTCCGATAATAAACAGTCCATAAAGCAGAGAGAGGAGGTTGGCCAGTCTTTTTCCTTCAAAAGCCATCATTTGACGGCCGTTAAAAAGGAGAAAGATAGATGAGAAAATAATGCTGAGAAAAACGAGGATGGAAATCACTACAAAGACAATCATTGCAATTTGTTGATTAAACCATAGCTCAGTTCGAACGACTAGTAGAAATGCAGAAATCAGTAGAAGAAGCCCCAGGTTTATCGAAAAGAGATAAGCATTGAAAAGCCTTCTGCGATCACTCATAAAGAACAATAAAAAGATAAGAGCTGGAAATAACCAGAATAGATATAGATACATGTTTTGCACCTCGTAAAATCTTACATCCATTGTACCATAATGACTGATAGAAATAGCGGATTGTTCATGCAAATAAGTTGCTTTCTTCAAATGAATTTGATAAAGTTAAGATTATCGTTTTTTTAAGGAGATCGTATGTTACGAAAAGGTTCCCTGACAGGTTTATTACTGTTTGGTATTTTTTTTGGTGCTGGAAACCTGATTTTCCCACCGGCTCTTGGTGCTTTATCGGGTAATCAATTTTGGCCAGCTATTGCTGGGTTTGTCCTTTCAGGCGTGGGAATTGCCATTGTGACCTTGATTATCGGTACACTTAATCCCAAAGGATATATTGATGAGATTTCTCGTAAGATTTCACCTGTTTTCGCGATTGTATACTTAGTTGCGCTTTATCTTTCGATTGGTCCTTTCTTTGCTATTCCAAGAACGGCGACGGTATCTTTCGAAGTGGGGATAGCCCCCTTATTAGGTGGAATGAATGCCAGTTTAGCACTTTTCATTTTTACCCTGGTCTACTTTTTGCTAGCCTTTCTGATTGCTTTGAATCCATCTAAGATTCTAGATCGGATCGGTCGTATATTGACCCCGATCTTTGCGATTCTCATTTCGATCTTGGTCGTTCTTGGGGCTCTGAAATACAGTGGACATGCTCCAATGGTGGCCACAAAAGCCTATCAGGCATCTGCCTTTGGGCAAGGATTTTTAGAGGGGTACAATACCTTGGATGCCTTGGCATCTGTTGCCTTTAGTGTGATCGCAGTGACTACCTTGAATCAACTTGGATTTTCAAGTAAGAGAGAATACATCAAGACTATTTGGTTGGTTGGAATTGTTGTAGCCCTTGGTTTTAGTGTGCTGTATATCGGTTTAGGATATCTGGGGAATCATTTTCCTATTCCAGCTTCTGTTATGGCATCTGATAGCAATAAAGGGGTGTATGTATTATCAGAAGCAACCAAAGCGATCTTTGGTCCGACTGCTCAGATTTTCCTAGCAGGAATGGTGACGGTAACTTGCTTTACCACAACAGCTGGTTTGATCGTCTCTACCAGTGAATTCTTCCATAGTACTTTCCCTAAGGTTTCTTACAAGGTCTATGCAAGTGTCTTCACTCTGATTGGTTTTGCGATTGCCAACCTTGGCTTGAATACCATTATTGCTTTCTCATTGCCAGTCTTGATGATTCTTTACCCAATCACCATTACCATTGTATTGATTGTGATAGTGAATAAATTTGTGGCTCTTTCAAAACCAGGAATGCAACTGACTATTTTCTTGGCCAGCTTGGTCTCTCTTGCAAGTGTTCTGGCAAGTACCTTTAAAATTTCACTAGTAGAAAAGGGGATTGCTTTACTTCCATTTGCGGCTCAATCTCTTCCATGGTTAGTGCCAGTAGTCATCGGGATTCTTTTATCGCTCGTATTACCAAATAAACAAACGGCAGAAGAATAAGTTATATTAAAAACTCTAAAGGTTTGTGCTTTAGGGTTTTTCTTTTGAAACTAGTATCTAAATCCAAACTTTAGTAAAAAAACGTAGCAGAAATTTTTATTTTTTGTCAGTCAATGTTATACTGAATGTAGCATATCAATATACGGAGTGAACTATGAATCCAATCGTTTTTTCATTGACAGTTTTTCTTGCGGGTATTCTGTCTTTCTTTTCTCCCTGTGTCTTTCCTTTGCTTCCGGTTTATATTGGAATCTTACTAGGAAGTGATCAGGAAAAGGCTATCCAATTGTTCGGGAAAAAAATTCGCTGGCATGGCTTGCTGAAAACCCTTTGTTTTATTGCAGGTATTTCTGTTATTTTCCTCCTCATTGGTTTTGGAGCGGGCTTGCTTGGAAAGATCATGTACACCAATTGGTTCCGTTATCTGATGGGAGCCCTCATCATTATCCTTGGTCTTCATCAAATGGAAGTCTTTCATTTTCATTTCCTTGAAAAGCAAAAATCAGTAGATTTTGGAGCCAACAAACAGAAGAATGAATTGTTTTCAGCTTTTCTCCTTGGTCTTGGCTTTAGTTTTGGTTGGACGCCTTGTATTGGTCCAGTATTAGGATCAGTTCTTGCTTTAGCAGCATCAGATGGGCAAGATGCTCTTATGGGAGCTATTTATCTCCTTGTTTATACCTTGGGAATGGCCCTTCCGTTTTTACTGTTGGCCTTAGCATCTAGTCTGGTCCTACCTTACTTTAATCGTCTCAAACCCCATTTGTTATTGCTGAAGAAAATCGGCGGAGCTATCATTATTCTGATGGGAATTCTCTTACTTTTGGGACAATTGAACAGTTTGTCATCTATCTTTTCATAAATATATCGGAGGTTTAACGCATGATGAAAGGTATTAAATACGCTTGTTTCTCAGTTCTTTCTTTAGCTTTGCTGTCAGCTTGTTCCATGAATCAATCCAGTGAGAGTAGTATGGACAATCAGCCAACAATGAATACAACAACGAATAAGAATGCTTTGGTAGGAAAAGACGCTAGTGACTTTGAACTAAAGGATATGAAGGGGAATACGGTTAAACTTTCAGACTACAAAGGGAAGAAGGTTTATTTGAAATTTTGGGCAACCTGGTGTGGCCCTTGCCGGCAAAGTATGCCTGAACTAGAGAAATTGGTCAAGGATACGGATAGAGACTTTGAAATTCTGACCATTATGGCACCAGGACTCCAAGGTGAAAAAACAGAAGAAGAATTCGTTAAATGGTTTGATCAACAAGATTACAAGTCCGTACCGGTCTTGTACAACCCAGATGGTTCTGCATTTGCAGATTATCAGGTTCGCTCTATTCCTACAGAAGTCTTTATAGACAGTCATGGGAAAATTGGACATGTCCAATTAGGGGCTATTTCAAACGAAGATGCTAAGAAGATCATCAAGGAGTTACAATAAAAAAATGAAGCACGCAGCTTCATTTTTTTCTAGTTTCTTAGTTGCTTGCACCAGAAGTGGCATCGGCATCTCCGTGCCCTCCGTCACCATGTCCTCCAGCATCAGAAGCACCAGAAGTTGCATCTGCACTACCGTGTCCACTAGCAGGAGCAAATGGACCGCTTCCGCCAACTAGACGTTGTCCTGTTGTTTGTAGGTACCAGTCCAACCATGGTTTGAAGTTGAAGACAATCTCATTGATACCAGCGTATGAACCATCTTCATAGTACATAGCTTGGTAGTTGTGAGTGTTGATCACGCCTTCAGGAGATCCTGGAACAATAGTCCGAACATAGTCTTGGTTACCGTTACGAAGGGTACCAATCACCCATTCCACGTTTTTCATACGTGCTGGTGGTAGGGAGCCGTGAACGGTTGACATCCGGCTTCCTGATTGAGGTGGCACGCGTTTAGCAAACATGGTATCTGGATCTTGATGGGCATTGTTGTAGTAGAGGAATTGGTTGTTATCATCGGCATAAGTCAATTCAAATGGCATAGCCTTCAAGAACATATCAATTTGGTTAACGGTTAGGATACCGTGGTCGAGTTTGACATAGGTATCGCCAAAAACGGCACCAGTGATTTCAGCTACTTTTTCTACCCAGTCTGGATCGTCAGGATCGACTTCAGTAACAGTTGTAGCGATTGGATGATTACAATCCAAGTCTTCTGGTTCAATTGGTTTTGGTTTTTTCAATTTCGATACAACCTCAACGTATTTCATAAAATTATCCAAGCAGGTTTCAAGGAATTTGACGGTTCCCTCGTTGATGATATTGCCGTTTTCGTCAAAAGCTTCTTTCGCTTTTCCTAGAAGGAATTCATTCCCTGGAAGAGTGTAAGCATTGACACCTGGAGCATCAAGGATCTTACGGAGGTGAACCTGTGCGCGTGAAGTCCCTTGATCATAGTAAGAAGCACCGACGATCATAACCGGTTTGTTTTCAAATGGATGCACCTCGAAAGAGAGCCATTCAAGAACAGACTTGAGAGCAGCAGAGATCGTATGGTTGTGCTCTGGAGTGGCAATGATAACACCATCTGCACGAGTGATTTTGTTATATAAAAGACGCAATTGGAAACTTTCGTCCCATTTTTCATCTTGGTTAAACATTGGAACTTCGTCGATTTCAAGAACTTCCAATTCAAATTTGATTTTAAATTGGCGGCGAATGAATTCCAAAAGTTTACGGTTATATGATTGATCGTAGTTCGATCCTACAAGTCCAACAAATTTCATTCTTTTCTGTCTCCTATCTTACAAGTTTTCCCAGTCAAATTCTTCAGCATCTTTTCGAAGCAATTCTTGGGCGTTGCGCAATTTGTCTGTGATTTTTACAAACACACGGAAATCATCAAAGATGGCATCTAATTTTTGAATGACATCTAAATCCACCAAGTCTCCATTTTGATCAAAGGCTTGCAATGAATGAGAGAGCAAGAATTCATCTGGCAAAACAGTCGCTTTAATTTCTGGAGCATTTAAGATTTGGCGAAGTTGGAGTTGGGCGCGTGAAGATCCCAACGTACCGTATGATGCCCCAGTAATCATGACCGGTTTGTTCAACAATGGGAAGACTCCATATGAGAGCCAAGCGAGTGCACTCATCAAGACTGCTGGAATAGAGTGGTCGTATTCTGGAGTTCCAATAATGACCCCATCAGCTTCTTCAATTTTTGCAACAATATCCAAGACAGCTTCAGGCACTTGTTTGTCGGCTGGTTTGTTAAAGACAGGGATATCTTTAATTTCGACCAATTCGATCTCAGCCTTATCAGCAAAATGTTTTTGCATGTATTGAAGCAGTTGACGGTTTGTAGAACGTTTGGAGTTAGTCCCCACAATCGCAATAAGTTTTATCATGGAATATTCCTTTCTGATAGGAGAATTATAAATAAGATTGAAGCCCACTTGTATAGGCGATCTTGCCTGATTGAAAAACCAATAAGGTATCTATACCAGGAAGTGATTCAACAGTGTTGAGGATAGAAGCAGGAGATTCCCCGAACAAGCGGGTAGTCCATATCTCCCCGTCTACGGATCGATCAGATATGATGGTGATACTGGCTAAGTCTGTCTCGACCGGATAGCCCGTCGCGCTATCAAAAATGTGGTGAAACGACTGGCCGTCAACTTCTAAATGACGCTCGTAGATGCCAGAGGTGACAATAGATTTATCCTTGACAGAGAGGACCAGTAGGTGCTGACCTCTTTTTTCGACTGGATTTTGAATGCCAATCCGCCAAGGCTGTTGTTTGATAGGGTGTTGACCGACAGTGAGGATATTTCCTCCAAGATCGATCAAGGCATCTGTTACTCCCTGACTCTTTAAAAAGGTTGCAATACAGTCCGCACTATAGCCCTTAGCCAAGGCTCCCAAATCAATCTTCATTCCAGGACGTGTCAGAAAGACCGTATGGTTTTCTGGGTCGAGCTGGATTTGGTGAGGATCGATCTTGGCCAGAGCTTGATCAATTTCCCCTTGCTGGGGACGTCTAGCATCTGAAAATCCAATTCGCCAGGTCTGTACAAGAGGACCAATGGCGATGTTTAAATGGCTGTTCTGAGCTTGACTATGCAAGGTTCCTAATGCAATCAGTTCAAAAAGATCTGGATGTACTTGGACAGGAGCAATACCAGCTTGGTGATTGACCTCCATGAGTTCAGAACTTGCATCATTAGCACTGAAGCGATGTTCGTAGGAGCGAAGAAGTTCAAAGCAGCGGGCTAAGAGTTCATTCGCTTGTGGGTGACAGATCGAAACAGTGATGGTCGTTCCCATCAAACGTTCGGATCGACTACTTAGGTCCACTAAAAATCTATCCTTTCCTATTTTCACTTAATTACAGTATATCAAAAAGATATCGTTTTCACAATCCTTTCGAGCATATTGTTTGACATTTTTTGAAACATGTGAAGTGTGATTTTCTGGAAAATTGAAAAAAAGATCACAAATTCTGAGCAAAATAATTGTAACCGATATCATTTTTATGATATACTCAAGAAGTAAATTAAATTAAAGGTAGGATTTATTCTATGAGTAAAATCGTTGTTGTAGGGGCTAACCATGCCGGAACAGCTTGTATTAACACTATGTTAGATAATTTCGGAAATGAAAATGAAATTGTAGTTTTTGACCAAAACTCAAACATTTCATTCCTTGGATGTGGAATGGCACTTTGGATCGGTGAGCAAATCGATGGTCCTGAAGGTCTTTTCTACTCTGACAAAGAAAAATTGGAAGCAAAAGGTGCAAAAGTCTACATGAACTCTCCTGTTCTTTCAATTGACTATGACAACAAAGTGGTAACTGCGGAAGTTGATGGGAAAGAACACAAAGAATCATACGAAAAATTGATCTTTGCGACTGGATCAACACCAATCATTCCTCCAATTAAAGGAGTTGAAATCGTTCCTGGTAACCGCGAATTCAAAGCAACTCTTGAAAATCTTCAATTCGTTAAATTGTACCAAAACGCTGAAGAAGTGATAGAAAAATTGAAGGACAACAGCAAACACTTGAACCGTATCGCCGTCGTTGGTGGTGGTTACATCGGTGTTGAACTTGCGGAAGCTTTCGAACGTCTTGGTAAAGATGTTGTCTTGGTGGATATCGTGGACACTGTCTTGAATGGATACTACGACAAAGACTTCACTGACATCATGGCGAAAAACTTGGAAGACCACAACATCCGTTTGGCACTTGGACAAACGGTTCAAGCGGTTGAAGGAGATGGTAAGGTAGAACGCCTTGTAACCGATAAAGAGACCTTTGATGTAGATATGGTTATCTTGGCTGTTGGTTTCCGTCCTAATACAGCTCTTGCTGATGGTAAGATCGAACTCTTCCGCAACGGTGCTTTCCTTGTTGATAAGAAACAGGAAACGTCACTTCCAGGTGTATACGCAGTTGGTGACTGTGCGACTATCTTCGATAACGCTCGTAACGAAATGAGCTACATCGCTCTTGCGTCTAATGCGGTTCGTTCAGGTATTGTCGGTGCCTACAATGCGACTGGTCATGAATTAGAAGGAATTGGTGTTCAAGGTTCTAACGGTATCTCTATCTACGGCCTTCACATGGTTTCAACTGGTTTGACTCTTGAAAAAGCGAAAGCTGCTGGCTTCAATGCCACTGAAACTGGCTTCAACGACCTTCAAAAACCTGAATTTATCAAACACGATAACTATGAAGTTGGTATCAAGATCGTCTATGATAAAGATACTCGTCAAATCCTTGGAGCTCAAATGGTATCCCGTGATAGCGCCATCTCAATGGCTATCCACATGTTCTCACTTGCGATTCAAGAACACGTGACGATTGATAAATTGGCCTTGACAGACTTGTTCTTCTTGCCACACTTTAACAAACCATACAACTACATCACAATGGCAGCTTTAACTGCTGAATAATAGCTAAAGTTCTATTAAAAACTTTCCTTAGGTGAGTACGGACGTCATGGAACTTCGTAGAAGTTCCATG
>NZ_CALPCT010000035.1:0-7755 GCF_943193075.1 Streptococcus caecimuris
GGCTGTAAAAGCTGATAAAATCAGCGTAGTAGAGCCCACTCAACCACTGCGTCTTGCTCGACAATCCAAAAATAATTAAGAGGCTAGGACTTTTGTCCCAGCCTCGTGTTTTAGCCTACAAAAGCATTGATTTCTGCTTCGATATTTGCAATTTTTTCTTTAGCATCTGCTTCAGATTCACCAACTGTAGCGATGTAGAATTTGATTTTTGGTTCTGTACCTGAAGGACGAACGGCAAACCATGAATCATCAGCCAAGATGTATTTAAGAACGTTGCTTGGAGGAGTTGTCAATTTTTCAACGCCGTCAGCAGTAGTAGCTGTTTGTTCCAAGAAGTCTTCTGTCTTAGCAATGTCTGTATTGTTAAATTGTTTAGGAGCATTGCCACGGAATTTATCCATAATTTTCTTGATTTCAGCAGCTCCGTCCACACCTGAAAGGGTAACAGAGATGGTTTTTTCTGCGAAGTAACCGTATTGTTTGTAGATTTCTTCGATACCATCTGCCAAAGTCATACCACGTGAGCGGTAGTAAGCTGCGATTTCAGCAACGATAAGAACGGCTTGGATAGCGTCTTTGTCACGTACGAATGGTTTGATCAGGTAACCGAAGCTTTCTTCAAAACCAAGCATGTAAGTATGGTTGTGTTGTGTTTCAAATTCATGGATTTTTTCACCGATAAATTTGAAACCAGTCAAGACGTTAAACATGGTTGCGCCGTAGCTTTCTGCAATCTTAGTTACCAACTCAGTTGATACGATGGATTTACAAAGAGCAGCGTTGGCAGGAAGGGTACCAGCTGTTTTGTGAGCTTCAAGAATGTATTTAGCGATAATTGCTCCGATTTGGTTACCTGAAAGGTTAAGATAAGAACCATCTGGTTGGCGGATTTCAACACCAAGGCGGTCAGCATCTGGGTCAGTTGCAACCAATACATCAGCGTCTACTTTGCGACCAAGCTCTTCAGCAAGAGCAAAGGCAGCTTGGTTTTCAGGGTTTGGAGATTTAACAGTTGAGAAGTCAGCATCTGGAACAGCTTGAGCTTCAACAACTTGAACAGCTTCAAATCCAGCTTGGGCAAGAGCACGACGAGCCAACATTTCACCAGTACCATGAAGTGGAGTGTAGACAATCTTCATGTCGCGTCCGTATTCATTGATCAAGTCTTGGTTGATGTTAACGCCTTTCACTTCTTTCAAGTATTCAGCGTCGACGTTTTCACCGATAACTTCAATCAAGCCGTTAGCTTTGCTTTCTTCAAGGTCAGCCAATTGTACAGTGAAAGGATTTTCGATAGCACGGATGTAATCTGTCAATGCATCAGCATCTGCTGGAGGCATTTGTCCACCGTCTTCACCGTATACTTTGTATCCGTTAAATGGAGCTGGGTTGTGGCTAGCTGTTACCATGATCCCAGCAAATGTGTGGAGATGACGAACAGCAAATGACAATTCAGGTGTTGGACGAAGGCTTTCAAATACATAAGATTTGATGCCATGAGCAGCCAAAACTTGAGCTGATTCAAAAGCAAACTCAGGAGAGAAGTGACGGCTGTCGTAGGCGATCGCAACACCGCGTTTCTTCGCTTCCTCACCTTTTGAGTCGATTAATTGGGCCAACCCTTCAGTTGCTTGGCGAACAACATAGATATTAATACGGTTGGTACCAGCACCGATTAATCCACGCATACCAGCTGTACCGAATTCTAGGTTGGTATAGAAGGCATCTTCTTTTGTTTTTTCATCCATTGCGACCAACTCATCACGAAGGTAAGCTGGTAATTCAGCAAAGTTGAGCCATTTTTGGTAGTTTTCTTGATAGGTCATGCAAGCGTCTCCTTTTTGCTTATAATTTAATCGCTTACATTATAGCAAATTTTTTCAGAAAATTCTAGCGATAATTGTAAATCTTTTCAAAAAAATAGAGCTAATTCACCATCAAAAAAAGCCAAGATAAATTGGTCTTGGCTTGAAAGGTTATTTTAATTTTTCAAGAGATGGAACGACTGCACTGGTAATGAGTACTGTCGCAATGACTTCGATGAGTGAGTTAGTAGAGACAATCAAGCCAAGGAAATGTTGAATCCCCCCTCCAAAACTGTTGCCAAAGAAGAAATAAATCCCACTTAGAACGAAAACAGTATTGGTCATAGAGCCGACAATTCCAGCGATCACAAGTCCAGTACGATTACGAATCCAGCGATAGACGAAGTAAGGGGTTACCCCGATGAGAATCCGAGGGACTATGGCAATGATAAGGGAGTAGAGATTCCCGTGAGGGACAAAGGGACTAAAGAGATAGCTGGCTGGTGTTAAAACCAAGGTATTCATAGTGAGGCTAAAGAGTCCCATGAGGAGTCCTAAGATAGCTCCAATTCGTGGACCGTATATGATAGAGGCGATCACGACAGGAATATGAACCAAGGTTGGTTGAATTCCTGATGGAACAAATTGCAGAATGAAAGATGTCACAAAGTGAATGGTGATCATCACCGCAAAAAAGATGGCAATTCGTGAAATAGAAGATGATTTTCTCATAAACAATTCTCCTTAACAGTTTCTACAATAGTTTCTACAGGCGCTAGAGCTCCAGCACCTTTGTCCCCACAAGCAAGAACAGCATCACGAGGTTGGATAATCTGGTAACCATAGTCTTGTAAGAGCTTTAGATTTCGTTGGGTAGCGGGATGTTCTAGCATTTTTGTATTCATAGCAGGGGCCAGTAATTTTTTTGTCCTTTGAGGCAAGGCTAGAGCTGTGCTTGTGACCATATTATCTGCAAGTCCCATAGCCAATTTAGCAATGGTATTGGCACTGGCCGGCGCTACAAGAAAGAGGTCAGTTTCTTTCCCAATGTCGATGTGCTCGATCCGCTGTGGATCGTCTTCCATCATAACATCAAGCCCTACTTGATTCTTTGAAAGAACTTGCAAGGTTAAAGGGGTGATAAATTTTTGGGCTGAAGGAGTCATGAGGACCTTCACTTCAAAGCCCAATTTGGTTAGTTGGCTGGTAATATCAGCAGCTTTATAGGCGGAAATACTACCGGTAACCGCTAAAGTAATGTGTGTCATATGTTCCTTTTTATTTGATATAACGTAGGATAGCCTCTGCGATTTCTGTTTTCGTAGAAGCTTCTAGGACCTGATCATCTGTCACTAGATAGGCTTGATGCTGACCGTTCTGAATCTTGGTCAGATCATTGGCAACGATCATGCTGGCATGATTTTTAACGAGGCTTTCACGCGCCACCTGGATCAACTCTTCAGAAGAAACGTCGACTAATAGCTTAAAGCCGATCAGTTGAATAGCAGGGTTCCATTCTTTGACGAGCGAGATAATCTTGGGATTTTTCTTTAGAAAGAGCACTTGGTATTCTTCTTTGGAAGAGATTTTAGCTTCCTGATTTTCGCGATGGATAAAGGTATGAAGGTCTTGAGCCTTCTCAACTTCCTCAAGGCCTGTCATGTAAACAGGTGTGTAGTCTGAAACAGCCATAGCGTGAATCAAAACCTGATGTTGAGGGACTTCCGTTTTCATTTGTGTGAGAAGTTCTTCGACATTCTTGACCAATAGAAGACGAAGGTGTGGGTGAGGATCGGGTTTAAGCGCAGAAGGCGTTGTGATCAAGGTCACCTGATGTCCCTTTGCAAGAGCCATTTCTGCAAGGATTTTTCCTAGGCTCCCGGTGGAATGATTGGTGATCGAACGAACACTATCAATGGCTTCGCTCGTTCCGCCTGATGTAATTAAAATATGCATATGCTTATTTTACACAAAAAAGATACGTAAGTAAAGTTCTGAAGCTATTAGGATTAGCTATGTGTAGCCATAAAATTTAGATAAAAAACGAACGTTAGATTCAAAAGGTGGAAAAACTATGTTATTTTCGCGAATTTTAGGTATAATAGATCTATCAAATATAAAGGAGTCCCTTATGAAAACAGATATCGAAATTGCTCAAAGCATTGAACTCCGACCGATTGTGGACGTTGTGAAGAAGATTGGTTTGGTTGACGATGATCTTGAATTGTATGGAAAATACAAGGCGAAATTGAGCTTTGATAAGATTCGTGAAGTTGAGAAAAATCCAGTAGGAAAACTTATCTTAGTCACTGCGATCAACCCAACTCCAGCTGGAGAAGGGAAATCAACCATTACCATTGGTCTAGCAGATGCTTTGAATAAAATCGGTAAAAAAACCATGATTGCCATTCGCGAACCTTCTTTAGGTCCGGTTATGGGGATTAAAGGTGGTGCTGCTGGTGGTGGCTATGCCCAAGTTCTACCGATGGAAGACATCAACCTTCATTTCACAGGGGATATGCATACGATCACAACGGCTAATAACGCCCTCTCAGCATTGATTGATAATCATTTGCACCAAGGAAATGAGCTTGGAATTGACCAACGTCGGATTATCTGGAAACGGGTAGTGGACTTGAATGACCGCGCTCTTCGTCATGTTTCTGTCGGTCTTGGCGGTCCTTTAAATGGGATTCCGCGTGAAGACGGTTTTGATATTACCGTTGCTTCTGAGATCATGGCCATCCTTTGCTTGGCGACAGATATTGAAGATTTGAAACGTCGTTTGGCCAACATTGTTATTGGTTACCGCTATGATCGTAGTCCAGTTTATGTCCGTGATTTAGAAGTAGAAGGGGCTCTTGCCTTGATCCTCAAAGATGCGATCAAGCCAAACTTGGTTCAAACCATCTATGGTACACCTGCCTTTGTTCACGGTGGTCCATTTGCCAATATCGCCCATGGATGTAACTCTGTATTAGCAACGACGACAGCTCTTCATTTAGCTGACTATACGATTACAGAAGCAGGTTTTGGGGCTGACCTTGGAGCTGAAAAATTCCTTGATATTAAAACTCCAAACTTGCCTACATCACCAGATGCGGTTGTGATTGTTGCGACTCTCCGTGCTCTTAAGATGAACGGTGGAGTGACCAAGGATGCTTTGACTGAAGAAAATGTAGAGGCTGTTCGTGCTGGTTTTGCCAACTTGAAACGTCACGTTGAAAATATCCGTAAGTTTGGCATTCCTGCAGTGGTTGCTATCAATGAATTTATCACAGATACAGAAGCAGAAATTGCTGCTTTGAAAGAATTGTGTGCTGAAATTGAGGTGCCAGTTGAGCTTGCGAGTGTATGGGCGAATGGTGCGGACGGTGGAGTTGACCTTGCTGAAACCTTGGTTAAAACCATCGAAACAAGTCCAGCTTACTACACACGCTTGTATGATAACAACCTTTCTGTTGAAGAAAAAATTGAAAAGATTGTTACAGAAATTTACCGCGGTACGAAGGTGAATTTTGAGAAGAAAGCTAAGACACAAATTGCTCAAATCGTGAAAAATGGTTGGGATAAGTTGCCAATCTGTATGGCAAAAACACAATATAGCTTCTCTGATAATCCAAATGCCTTGGGTGCTCCTGAAAACTTTGAAATCACTATACGTGAAGTGGTTCCAAAATTGGGTGCAGGCTTTATTGTCGCTTTGACTGGGGATGTCATGACCATGCCTGGTTTACCAAAACGTCCAGCTGCTTTAAACATGGATGTGGCCGCTGATGGAACGGCTATCGGTTTGTTCTAATTATAAAAATACAAAAAGAACTTTTGTTCAAATGAACAGAAGTTCTTTTGTTATGGACTCGTCTAGGTTGATGATGCAAGAAGCTGATGACTGGATTTATGATAGGTAAACCATAGTTGAAGAGTCATGGGAACCCAAATCAAGGGCTCGCACAGAATGACTCCTATATAGCCTGTATGGGGAATAATCAAGAGAACAAAGAGAATTTTTCCTGTTAATTCGATAAAGCTCGAAATCAAAGGGGTCAATTTTCGGCCGATGCCTTGAAGAGAATTCCCTAGAATCAAGAGACATCCTAAGACCGGATAGAAGCAGGAGCTGATTTGCAGATAGAGACTGGCATTTGCGATCAAATTAGGATTGGTTGATCCAGAAATCAGGCTCGTTAAGAACGGACTGGTAAAGAAGAGGAGGATGGCAACAAAGACAGACCAAAGGAGGGAGAGCAGACAAGCCTGTTTGACGCCTTGTTGAATCCGTCGGAATTGCTTGGCACCAAAGTTTTGAGAGGTGAAAGTGGTCATACTAGAAGAAATAGCGGTCATTGGCAGGAGGGCAAAGGACATGATCCGACGAGCTGAGATTTGGGCACTAATGATGGTCATTCCAAGCTTATTAATAGCTGATTGTAAGATGACGGTTCCGATAGAGACGATCGAAGACATGAGACCCATGGTCAGTCCTTGACTGATCAAGTCCTGATAGAGCTTTTGATCCCACACAAAATCGGTGCGACTGGGTAGAAGAAAAGGCACTTTTTTACGGATATAAAAGAAACAAAGAAGGGCGGAAAAACTTTGCGCAATAATGGTCGCGATTCCAGCGGATTGGACTCCAAGATGAAGTTGGGTAATAAAATAAAGATCGAGAAGAATATTGAGAATAGCGGCGATAATCAAGAAATAGAGGGCCGCTAGGCTATCGCCAACCGCTCTAAGAAGTCCAGCGCAAAGATTATAGGCAAAGGTCACAGCCACACCATTAACAATA
Source organism: Streptococcus caecimuris (assembly GCF_943193075.1). Lineage (NCBI taxonomy): Bacteria > Bacillati > Bacillota > Bacilli > Lactobacillales > Streptococcaceae > Streptococcus > Streptococcus caecimuris. The sequence goes on from NZ_CALPCT010000035.1 coordinate 6,598, forward strand.
GTAGCGATATAGAGATAAGACTGAGACACAATGGCTGATGGAGTCCCTAAAAACTGGAGCAGGGGAAAAAGTCCAACAGCACCAATGAAGACCACGAAAAGACTGAGGATACCTCCAATAATAGCAGTTGCGGCGACTGATTTTCGTAATTGGTCTTCGTTTTTGGCTCCATAATTTCTCGCGATAATAATCCCCATCCCATTTCCAACACCGACAGCAAATCCAACGATCAAATCAAAAATAGCAGAGGTCGCCCCAATGGCGGCCAAAGATTTTTGACCTAAAAAACGCCCTACAATCATGACATCCGAGGTATTGTAGAGTTGTTGAAAGATATTGGACAAAAGAATAGGAAAGGCAAAACTCAAAAGAGCGGGTAAAATAGGACCATCTATGAGGTCCACACGCTGAATTCTTTTCATAGTGTCATTATACCAACTTCAGGAACCAGCGACAAGCGTCGATAGTTGAAGGCCCTTACATTTTTTGGTATAATCAGGGCAGAAAAGGAGGCTTTTATGAGCTTAACCAGTCAATTAATCACGGAAACGTTCCCAGATCTGGACAAGGTCGAGAGGCTGAATATCGAGGCATTTCCAGAAGAAGAGCGAGTTCCTTTGTCGGAATTCCTGCGTTATACGGACAATGACGATGCTAATTTTTTTGCTTTTTATAACGAAGAAGAATTTGTAGGATTTGCTTTTTCTATCTATAATCAGAAAGTTTTTTATGTTAGCTTCTTTGCCATTATGCCCCACCTACGTAGCCATGGTTATGGTCAAGAAATCATTGAAAAATTGGTAGAATTTTACCAAAGAACCATGATTCTTGAAGTGGAACGTTTAGATGAAGAATGTGACAATCTAGAGCAACGTCAGTCTCGGATGGATTTCTATAAGCGAAATGGATTTAAAACTGCCAATGCCTTTTTAGAATACGAAGGACTGAGCTTTGAAATTCTCTATCGGGGTGATCACTTTGACGAAGAGGCTTATCGCGATATTTTCCGTAAACTGCAGGAAGAAAATTATTTCGATTTCCGCATTAAATATAGACGCTTTAGTGACCACTAGACAAGAAGGAGGCTGGGACAAAAGTCCTAGCCTCTCAATTATTTTTGGATTGTCGAGCAAGACGCAGTGGTTGAGTGGGCTCTAC
>NZ_CALPCT010000036.1:0-6983 GCF_943193075.1 Streptococcus caecimuris
TACTCAACTGTGCGGAGGTGGGACGACGAAATCGAATTCTAACGAATTACCGATTTCTGTCCCACTCTCTCTTTCTTACAATTCAGCAATTTGGTTCAGGTTCACTTCTGCAACTGTATCGTTACCGAACATAGAAATGACCATTTTCACCTTGTTGTTATCAATTTCAGTGATCTTACCAGTGTAGTCTGTGAAGGCACCGTCGATGATGCGAACTGTGTCGCCCACCTTGACATCCAAATCAAACTCTTGAACGGTTTGACCCATAGAGAGCAAGATGCTGCGGATTTCTTCTTCCAACAATGGAGTTGGTTTTGAACGGTTCCCGTGTGATCCGACGAAACCAGTAACGTTCGGTGTATTCCGAACGACAAACCAAGCTTCATCTGTCATGACCATTTCAACCAAGACATAACCTGGGAAGCGGTTTTCTTCGATTTCTTTGGTTTTACCGTTTTTCTCAACTTGTACGGTTTGAGTTGGAATCTCTACGCGCAAGATGTTTTCTAACATATTGTAAGTTTGCGCACGTTGCAAAAGATTCTCTTTTACCTTGTTTTCATATCCTGAGTAGGTTTGTAGTACAAACCAGCCTTTATCAAAACTGTCCATTTGGGCATCCTTTCTTTCTGTTTAGCCTGCTCGAGCTTTTGTGAACATACTAAAAAAAGCCTCTTGGCTTTCCTTTTCCTAGCTTCATTATACCACATTTTGCAGGAATGCAAAGAGGTTTGCTGATTTATTTTTAAGAAAAAACCGCAAAAAGTGGGACCCTGGGGATCCCACCTGGCTTCTTTTCTTAAAAGAAATTGATCATGTGCAATAGGCCACGTGCAATGACTTTGTCGAACAAATAAATCAATGCAACAAAGAAAGCGGTGTACTCAATCACTGAGATAAAGTTTTTCCATCTTTCCTTGCGATTTGGCCAAGTTGTATCTTTTAGTAAGACGAAAATATCTTTAATGAATTTCACAACTCTCTCCTATCGTGTTTCTTTATGGATGGTATACTTGCTGCAATGTTTGCAGAATTTATTGACTTCTAGACGTGTTGGTTTTGGCGTCCCACTCAGCTTAATGGAGTAATTGCGTGACCCACAAACCGTACACGCTAGACTTGCTTTTTTTAATGCCATAACGCCTCCGTTCACCCCATTATAGCAAGTTTTCCACGTTTTGACAAGAACAGAAAATCTCCTGTCAAGAAAAAAGCAAATCTAAAGCGTTATCACTCTGGTTTTTGCCTCATTTTTGGTAAAATAAAACAAAAGGAGACGAATATGAAAAGTGATAACCTAAAAGAAAGTAGAAATATCGAAGACCGTCGAGGGCAAAGCTACTCCCATTCTTCAGGCAATAGTAATCTTGGCGGAGGCATTTTACAGATCTTACTATCGCCGGGGAGCTTCAAAAGTAAGATCGTCCTCATCCTTCTTCTGGTTCTTCTAGGAGGTGGTGGCGCTAGCCTTGGGGGTCTCTTTGGAAATGGGACTTCTCATTCTTACCAGTCTAGCCAGATCACGCGCACCAACAAGACCCATGTCGACGATGCAGATGCTGAGTTCGTCAGCAAGGTCCTTGGAACAACAGAAGATCATTGGCACAAGGTCTTTCAAGCTGAAGGACGTACTTACCATGAGCCCAAACTAGTCTTCTATACCGGACGGACACAGACAGGCTGTGGGGTTGGGCAAGCATCGGCTGGTCCTTTCTACTGTCCAACCGACAAAAAGATTTATTTGGATATGAGCTTCTACAAGGAATTAACAACCAAATACAAGGCTAGCGGTGACTTTGCCATGGCTTACGTGATTGCCCACGAAGTCGGCCACCACGTACAAAACGAGCTGGGAATCCTTGGCAAATACCATCGGATGCAACAAGGTCTTTCTGAAAAGGAACGAAATGCTATCAGTGTCCGCATCGAGCTACAAGCCGATTACCTAGCAGGTGTCTGGGCCCGCTCCATTCAAGACCGAAATCTTCTAGATATCGGCGATATCGAAGAAGCCATGAATGCAGCCCATGCAGTCGGGGACGACACTCTCCAGGAGCAAGCCTACGGCTACTCGGTGCCAGATAGCTTTACCCATGGAACTTCGGAACAGCGCATGCGCTGGTTCAAACGGGGCTACCAGTACGGGGATCTCCAACACGGCGATACCTTTAGCTTGTCAGATAGTGAACTTTAAACAAAGGTCTATTCAGAAATCCTTCTGAATAGATCTTTTAGAATATAGATAAATTGCATTTTACATAAAACAACTTAAGTGACGTTGAAAAATTAAAATAATTAATACTATTAGGATCATTTCAACAGAAACTTTTCGCCGTGAGAAAAGTGCTAGAAACACTAGTGTTTCTAGCACTCGGGAGTTTTGGAACCTTAGGTCCAAAACTAAGTCATGGAACTTCTTCGAAGTTCGCTGACATCCGTACTCACCTAAGGAAAGTTTCTAAGAAGACTTTGTCTTCAATCTGCAAAAAACGATTCAGAAATTCCTCTGAATCGTTTTTTGATTAGAAACCAAGCCAGCCTTTAAAGGTATCCCAAGCGTTTTTTGCTTTTCCTGGGATATCGGCCTCATCGATTGCTTTTTTCGCATCATCGACCATATTCGACGCCTTCTCTTTGACATCCTCAAAGAAACCTTTGTCTTCTTTGCTATCTGTTTCTGTCGTTTCTTCTCCGACTGGCGCAATGCCATTTTCAGCATAAGAGTTCTTCACCGAGTCAAACTGGGTACCGTCTGTATAAGGCAGGACACTATTGGCAACATTGCGGAAGATCTCTGATGCCGTTCCAGCACTACTGTCCGTCAGGTAGTGATTTTCATCGGTCGTTGGGAAACCAAGCCATTGACTGATGACCACATCTGGCGTGTAACCGATCACCCATTGGTCTCCGGAGAGGTCCTTGTTAAAGCTGGTCTCTGTCGTACCGGTTTTCCCTGCCATGGTATAGCCATAAGGCGCAGCGTTAACCCCTGTACCATTACTGAAAGTACCCAGCATCATATTGGTCATCTTATCTGTCGTTGAACCACTAAGCACTCGGGTTGATTTCTGGCTGTGGCTCTTGACCACTTGGCCACTTGCATTTTCAATCTTGGTAATGAGGTGAGCATCATTCATGACCCCGCCGTTAGCAAAAGTTCCATAGGCTTGGGCCATCTGCATCGGATTGGTTGTCACACCAGCTCCCAAGGCAACGGCAAGCGACTTGTCCACCTTGTCCATGTTGAGTCCGAATTTTTTCCCGTATTCAAAGACCGTATCGAGACCCAAATCATTAGCGGTCGCTACGGCTGGAAGGTTAAGGGATTCTGCCAAGGCCTGGTACATCGGTACCGTTGGACTGGACTGGATTCCCGCATAGTTATTAACCTCATAGCTTCCATATTGGGTGGTACTATTGTCCAATTCCTTATTGGTCGACCAACCTTCAGCAACAGCTGGGCTATAGACAACCAAAGGTTTGATGGTTGATCCTGGACTTCGAGCAGCCTGGGTCGCGTAGTTGTAGGTACGGAATCCTGGATTTTGATCACTGCCGACACGCCCTACGAGAGCCCGAACCCCTCCGGTCTTAGGATCGAGGGCGACACTACCAGATTCCGCGCGCGTGCCGTCTTCTGCTACTGGGAAGAGGGCTGTATTGTCATAGATCACCTGCATGCTTGCTTGGTAATTTTGATCCAGCTCGGTGTAGATCCGGTAGCCATTTTTGACAATGTCTTCTTCGGTCAGACCATATTCATTGACCGCTTCATTGATGACCGCATCAAAATAGGATGGGTAGCGATAGTCCTCTGACTTGCCTTCATAGGCATCGACCAGCTGACCATGGATATCCACAGCCGCTGACTGATCAGCTGTTTTCTGGTCAATATAACCAGCTGCCACCATATTTTGGAGGACCGTATTGCGGCGATTGGTCGCATTCTCTACTGAATAGAGCGGGTTATAGATCTCAGGTCCCTTGAGCATACCTGCGAGAACCGCAGACTGATCCAGGCTTAATTGACTGGCTGAAACCCCAAAATACTTCTTGGAAGCATCCTCAATCCCCCAAACCCCATTTCCAAAATAGGCATTGTTGAGGTACATGGTGAGGATTTCTTTTTTACTGTATTTCTTATTGATTTCAAGCGCCAGGAAGAATTCTTTAGCCTTACGCTCCACCGTCTGGTCCTGAGACAGGTAAGCATTCTTGGCTAGCTGCTGGGTGATGGTCGACCCACCACCTGAGCGACCCAGGGTCAAAATCGCTAAGAAGAAGCGACCATAGTTGATCCCGCTATTCTTGTAAAAGCTCCGGTCCTCTGTTGCGACCACGGCATTTTGCAGATTCTCACTAATGGCATCGAGTTCGACATAGGTTCCTTTTTGCCCGGTCAAACTTCCCGCCTGGTCCCCATTCTTATCATAGATAATGGTCGTCGCCTTCAGTGCATTCTGCAAATCCTTGACGTTGGTCGTCTTAGCAAGGTAGAAAAGATAGCCCCCTGTCAAGAGGCTAAAGCCTAGCCCAATGATCAGGAGAATCTTGGTCAAATGGAATCTGCGCCAAAAACGACGGAAGGGGTGTTGAGAGAGAGGCTTGCTTCTGTGCTTGCCTGAGCGACTATAGGTCGGCTCTACTGTCTCTTCCGGTAGTTCCGTGTCTGGCACTTCTTCTGCCACCGCTTTGGGTGGATGATCCTTTCTAAAAAAAGTGATCAGGTTTTCAAATAATTCTTTTATTCTATTCATACCTGTTATTGTAACACCTTATCCTTGTCCTAGCAAGAAAAGATAGCTCATCCCCTTCTCCCATTTAGTTTTCTTTAAGCTTAGATTTTGCTACAATAGGGTCATGAACTATCAATTTACCATTCCACAATCCTTTCCCCAGATGACTGTGAAAGAGCTGCTTGAGGACTACTTCCTCATTCCCCGTAAGATCCGGCATTTTTTACGAACCAAGAAGCACGTCTTGGTCAATGGCGAGACCATCAACTGGCAGAGCCCCGTTCAAAAAGGAGATCAGATCCAGCTGATCTTTGACGCGGACGATTACCCTGAAAAAGAGCTCCCAGCCGGAGACCCGAGTCTGGTCGAAGAACTCTATCAGGATGAGCATGTCATCATCGTCAATAAGCCCGAAGGTATGAAAACCCATGCCAATGAGCCGACAGAAATTGCTCTTCTCAACCATGTTTCCAGCTATGTTGGATCTACCTGCTACGTCGTGCACCGCTTAGACAAGGAAACCAGCGGAGCAATTTTATTTGCTAAAAACCCTTTTATCCTGCCCATTCTCAACCGCATTTTGGAAGATAAAAACATCCAACGCGAGTACTGGGCCTTGATCCAAGGTAGCTTAGCACAAAAAACCATCGTCTACAAGGATAAAATCGGACGCGATCGCCACGATCGGCGCAAGCGCCTGGTCGATCCGCGCAAAGGGCAGTACGCAGAAACTCAGGTGACGCAACTGAAAAAAATCGGGCGCAACAGCCTGGTCAAATGCCAGCTCAAGACGGGGCGTACCCATCAGATCCGGGTTCATCTCTCCCATCATGGGCACCCGATTGTCGGGGATCCTCTCTATAACCCTGCACGCGGAGAGCGACTCATGCTCCATGCTCACCGCTTGACCTTTACCAATCCATTAACCCTTGAAACCATCCAAGTCGAGGCCCCTTCCAAGAGTTTCGAAGAAGGGTTGAAAAAATGAGAAAAGAACCGAAATAGTCTTCTTAGAGACTTTCCTTAAGTGAGTACGGACGTCAGCGAACTTCAAAGAAGTTCCATGACTTAGTTTTGAGCCCAACGTCTCAAAACTCCCGAGTGCTTGAAATTCTAATGTTTCAAGCACTTTTCTCACTGCGTAAAGTCTCCAGTCATTATCGAATAATTCAAAAGATAAAAATCATTTAAAACAATTGACAGAATCTCTCATTTTATTTTAAAAACTTATCTGCATTCAAAAAAGAAGCCACAAAAAGAGGCTGGACAAAAATGTACTGACCCCAAAAAGTTAGACAATGAATTTACACAAAGGATTTAGTTCTGTATTGCACAGGACTGAGTCCTTTTAGTTTGACCTTAATTCGTTTATTGTTGTAATAATCAATGTAGTCTACAATAGCTTGTTCTAATTGCTCAAGTGACTGAAACGTCTTCTCATACCCATAAAACATTTCGGACTTAAGAATGCCAAAGAAGGATTCCATCATGCCGTTGTCTGGGCTGTTACCCTTACGTGACATGGACGGTTGAATTCCTTTATCCTCTAAAAAACGATGATAATACTGGTGTTGATACTGCCATCCTTGATCACTATGGAGAATTGTATTTGTGTAATGATTCTCAGTAAAGGCCTGGTCTAACATAGCTTTCACTTGTTCTAAATTTGGCGACGTCGAAAGATTATAAGCGACGATTTCACTGTTAAAACCATCTAATACTGGTGATAAGTAGAGTTTTTGAGTGCTTGCTGGAATGGCAAATTCTGTCACATCTGTGTAGCACTTTTCCATTGGTTTTGAAGCTTCAAACTGGCGTTGAATAAGGTTGTCGGCTTTCTTACCAATATCTCCTTTGTGAGAAGAATACTTTCGCTTCTGCCGGATTCTAGCTTGTAAATTGAGGACATTCATCAACCGCTGAACCCTCTTATGATTGACCAAAAAGCCACGATTTCTTAATTCTAAATGTATCCGACGATAACCATAATTTCCCTTGTGTTCAGTAAAAATAGATTGGATTTCAGCTTTAAGCCCTTGATCCTTATCTGGTTTGTCTAGCTGTTTCAAATGATAATAGTAGGTCGAACGAGCGAGTTTAATGGCCTTTAGAAGAATATCTAACGAAAACTCAGTGATTAATTCTTGAACAATTTCTGTCTTTCTTCTTTCTCTTTTTCCTCCTTCAATCGGAGTTCTCTCAACTTTTTTAGAACAGCATTCTCCGCTCTCAGGTATTCATTTTCTG
>NZ_CALPCT010000037.1:0-6760 GCF_943193075.1 Streptococcus caecimuris
ATTGGTGCAAATGTTACTTTTCCGTTTTTGTTTGTAACAGTTTGAAGCTTGTTAGCACCCTCGTACAATTCAAAGCTGAATTCACCGTCTTTTAGATCACGACCTGTCAACTCTTTTGTCAACTCAATTGTTGCAGTTGTTGCGTTTGGTGTGAAGGCATTGGTAAATATTTTGCTTTCTGGATAGACGACTTCTGCCTGCAAGGCATCTCCATCACGAGTGACTTTAACAGTCACTTGTTTTTCAGATGCATCGTAAGCAATCGTAGCATTATCCCCTTTGACCTCTTTCACAGTATAAGTATGTTCACCTTCTGCTGTGTAAGAAATAGCATCAAAGGTTACTTTGCCAGATTTGTTGGTAACAGTTTGAAGTTTGTTTGTACCTTCGTACAATTCAAAACTAAACTCACCGTCTACCAAGTCACGGCCTGTCAACTCTTTTGTCAACTCAATTGTTGCATTTGCCGCCTTTGGTGTGAAGGCATTGGTAAATATTTTGCTTTCTGGATAGACGACTTCTGCCTTCAAAGCTCCTCCATCACGAATGACTTTAACAGTCACTTGTTTTTCAGAAGCATCGTAAGCAATAGTGGCATTGTCGCCCTTCACTTCCTTCACAGTGTATGTGTGTTCACCTTCTTCAGTGTACTCAATCGGTGCAAATGTAATTTTCCCGTTTTGGTTAGTAGTTGTTTGAAGTTTGTTTGAACCTTCGTACAATTCAAAGCTAAACTCGCCGTCTACCAAGTCACGACCTGTAAGAACTTTATCCAGCTCAATAACAGCTTGGGTTTTGGCCGGCTTCTCTTTCTTGTTTACAATGGTTTTGCTAACAGGTTTCGTTGGTGTCGTAAATTCACTAGCTTCAACAATTGTATCTTCTGCCAAGTCATACCCTTTCGGAGCTTGAATTTCTTTGATGATGTATTTATCTCTCAAGAGTTCTTTAAGGCTAAATTCACCTTTAGCATCTGATTCAAACTCACCTAATACTTGGCCAGTTGCTTGACGGATAACTTGGAATTTCGCACCTTTCAGCGGTTCATTACTTTCGTCAACTTTATGAACTTGAATGCCGAAGGCATAACCAACACCTTCACCACCCGCGATTTGGATATTTACTTTACTATTTGAATCGTATGGTTTTTTATTATCACCTACGATAGTCGCCTTATTTTTGATCACCTCACGGTCAACCGCATCATAGTTAACAACTGCTTCATATTCAACTGCAAAGTGATCGTTAGCAGAAATGTTCCCTAGATTAATCGTAAATGTAGTATCTGTTGCATTTACAGTGTATTGAGAGGTGACATCTGTTTTGTTTTTAAGTTGCCATGTTCCAGTGCTGTAATCCCAAGTACCTTTGTAGATCTTAAAGCTACCAGCCTTGTAGGTTACACCTGGTGATTCCATAGAATCTGAAAGAACTGCATTGCTGATTGCCTCGTTGGTCCTATTTACAGAAATACGAAAACCTAGGCTCTTGTGATCTCCATTATCCCAACCAGATTTGATAATAGTATACCGTTTACCTTCTCCGACAGTCCCACTTTTTACTGTACCATCGAATTTCACTTTGTTATTAACAGAGACCTTAACTGGCGCATTACCATCATTTGGAAACTTATCTTTATTAACACCAGCATAGAAGAAGAACGAACCTGAAATATCATTTTTCTCTTCAACAAACTTTGTGAATGTCAAGACAATTTTACCAGTAGTTGCATCAACCTTTGCGTTAGCGATCAATTTACCAGTAATGGAGTCATTAATTTCAAAATCCTGCGATTTGATGTCAATTGGAGAAGCAATAACTACTTCCGTCGTATCTCCTGCTTTAACGTTTTTTCCTTCCAAAGCAAACTTTGCATTAAGACGGAAAGTATCGTATCTTCCAAGCGGAGCTGTTAAATCCCCGCCATCATTGTTTTGAACTTTTACATTTGTGATGACATCCACTTTTTTTGACGTTTCTGCATTTACAATTTTAGAAAAAAGCGTAAAGCATACCATCAATAATGAAAGCATCATCAATAGATATATAGCCAATTTTTTCATTTTATCTCCCCTTATATTCATAATAATAGGCAAAAAATATTATATCACAAATTAGTAGTAATACAAGTAAAAGGTGGCATTTTTTTATTTAGCATCTTGTCAAAATGAAATGTCCTCACAAAACAATTGATGATCATACAAGTTTTTTTACCTATATTATGTTAAAATAGAGAGGAAAATAGAATCGTCCTTCAAGGCACACATTAAGCCGTTTCGAAGGCGCAAGCGCTAGATTTCCTAGCCTTGTTGAAAAAATAGACATAGAAATGGAAGATACAATGGAAAAACAAACCGTTGCAGTATTGGGTCCTGGTTCATGGGGAACAGCCCTTTCACAAGTCCTCAATGATAACGGCCATGAAGTCCGTCTCTGGGGAAATATCCAAGAACAAATCGATGAAATCAATACCGCTCATACCAATCAACGCTATTTCAAAGATATCGTTATTAGCGATCAAATTACCGCTACGACCGATCTGAAAGCTGCTTTAGACGGTGTGGATGCTATCCTTTTTGTCGTTCCTACAAAGGTGACCCGCCTGGTCGCTAAACAAGTCGCTGAAACACTGGATCACCCTGTTACAGTCATGCACGCTTCTAAAGGGCTAGAACCTGGTACACACGATCGGATTTCTCAAATCCTTGAAGAAGAAATTCCTGCTTCTCTTCGCAGCGAGGTAGTGGTCGTTTCTGGACCGAGTCATGCAGAGGAGACCATCGTACGGGACATCACCCTTATTACAGCAGCCTCAAAAGATTTAGAAGCTGCACGCTATGTTCAAGAACTCTTTAGTAATCACTACTTCCGCCTCTATACCAATACAGATGTTATCGGAGTGGAAACTGCGGGAGCCTTGAAGAATATCATCGCGGTCGGAGCTGGAGCCCTGCACGGTCTTGGTTATGGTGACAATGCCAAAGCAGCCATCATCACGCGCGGTCTCGCTGAAATCACGCGCCTTGGCGTTAAGCTCGGAGCTAGCCCATTGACCTATAGCGGTTTGTCTGGGGTCGGTGACTTGATCGTTACCGGAACTTCTGTCCACTCTCGCAACTGGCGAGCTGGGGACGCTCTCGGACGCGGCGAAAAATTGGAAGATATCGAAGCCAACATGGGTATGATCATTGAAGGGATCTCTACGACCAAAGTCGCCCACGAGCTGGCCCAAGAATTGGATGTCTACATGCCGATTACACAAGCCATTTACCAAGTCATTTATGAAGGAAAAGATATCCGCGAAGCCATCCACCACATGATGAGCAATGAATTTAAAGAAGAAAACGAGTGGAAATAAGTCAACCACTCTAACATCAATCCTACCTTTTAGAAAGGAAACTATATGACTAAAGTTAGAAAAGCAGTCATTCCTGCGGCTGGTTTGGGGACACGCTTCCTCCCAGCTACCAAAGCTTTGGCAAAGGAAATGTTGCCAATCGTTGACAAACCTACGATCCAATTTATCGTAGAAGAGGCTCTGAAATCTGGGATTGAAGAAATCCTTGTCGTAACAGGGAAGGCCAAACGTTCGATCGAAGACCATTTCGATTCTAACTTCGAATTGGAATACAACCTCGAGCAAAAAGGCAAGACTGACTTACTCAAGTTGGTCAATGATACAACAGCGATCAATCTTCATTTCATCCGCCAAAGTCACCCTCGAGGTTTAGGGGACGCTGTTCTTCAAGCCAAGGCCTTTGTTGGAAACGAGCCTTTTGTCGTTATGTTGGGAGATGATCTCATGGACATCACTAATGATGATGCCTTGCCATTGACCAAACAATTGATGAACGACTACGATGAAACCCATGCGTCAACCATCGCTGTGATGGAAGTCCCTCACGAAGAGGTTTCTTCTTACGGTGTGATTGCACCTCAAGGCGAAGGCATTAACGGTCTTTATAGCGTTGAAACTTTTGTCGAAAAACCAAACCCAGAGGACGCTCCAAGTGATCTCGCTATTATCGGACGCTACCTCTTGACTCCTGAAATCTTTGATATTCTTGCAAATCAAGAACCAGGTGCTGGCAATGAAATTCAATTGACAGATGCAATCGACACCCTCAATAAGACCCAACGAGTCTTTGCCCGTGAATTTAAAGGCCAACGCTACGACGTCGGTGATAAATTCGGCTTCATGAAAACTTCGATCGACTATGCCTTGAAACACCCTCAAGTCAAAGATGATCTTAAACAATATATTATCGACCTTGGAAAAAAATTAGAAGCAACTGAACAAACTGCAGACTAATCATTTTCAAATCTACAGAATACAAAAGAGACTGGCCATATCATGTAAGAGCTTTGCTACCTTACAATGGTCAGTCTTTTTTTATAAAAAAGAGGCTGGATAAAAATCCGGCCTCTTTCGTTTCATTGGACTTGATCCAATTCACTTTTTATTCTTATTATTTAAGGATGAACATTGTAAGAATAATTTGTATTTGGGAAAGTTTCAATTTCGCCTGGATTAAAGTTAGAACCGAAGCGATTATTGTTGTTTACACTGTTTCCTACTACAGGAGCTTCAACCGGAGATTGAACTTTTTCTTCTGGCTTCACAGGCGTTTCTACTTTCGAAGATACAGCTGGTTGTTTATCCTTGTTAGCAACATAGCCAAAGCGATTATTTGGATTTCCTTCTGCATTTGCTGGAATGTCTTTATTAGAAGGTGTTGCTACATAATCTGGAGCCGGAATTTTAATTTTGTTCACATCTTCATTGATTTGTGGTTTTTCTGGAACTTTTGGTGTATCTGGTTTCTTAGGTTCTTCAGGATCTTTATAATTATCTGGTTGAGAAGCACGATATGGATCAGATTTACGTCCAGCTGCCTCTAATTGTTTTTCCATTAATTTTTCATAATCTTTGAAGTGTTGGAAAAGACGATCAGACAATTCCAGTGCATCTTTTGTCACCTTATCTTCGGCAGCTTTTGCAGCTTCCGGTTGATCTTTCAACGCATAATATTCAATATCTTTCTTTTCTTGATCAACAATAAATTGTTTTTCAAGAGCTTTCCAGTGATCTTGGACTGATTTTCCAAAGACATCTTGGTTATTGATCGCCATATTGTCAATGTGCCATACTGTCCAATACCATGAATTTGGATCATAAGTTGCTGTTTGAGGTTTGAAAGCTTCGTAAGTATCTTTTAGATTACCATAGAATGGAACATAAGGAGTGTTCCGAGATGGTCCCATACCAAGCCATAACGTACCACCAAATGATTTTGGAAGTTTTGGATTGATTTGGTAGACATGGGCATCAATAACGTTTTCGTTTCCTAAAGCATACTTGTATTGGTCTTTACGAACAGCATCATTGCTACCATTATCCCCTTGTTTCTTGACACCAATTTGATCGTCTGGAACAAAACGACCATTCAAATGTTCAAAACGGTTGCGTTGGAGAGCAAAGGCATCTTCCAAAGTAAATTTCTTGTTTGGATCTGTTGGTGAGCGGAAGAGTTCGTATTCATCATCTTCATAAGTCACTTTTGATTTTGGATCCAAAAGAGTGATTCCTGCGTAAGTACGTGAACGGTCTCCTTCAGCATATTTTTCTGGTCCATAAGATTTAGCGATATGGAAATTGCCATCTTTATCAGTCTTGTAACTACCTGATTCTTTAGCTACTTTTTCAACATCTTTTGAAGCAATCACATTTTCCTTGTCATTCAAGTTTACATGGCCAAGGTAGTAGGTATTGGCAAAAACTGCATATTTATCTTCTGGAACTTTAACAGCTACATATTGGTGTCCAGAAAGAATTTCCATGTACCAAGTTTCTTTCTGGTCGGCAATAACAACTGTATTCCCCTCAGCTGATCCTTTTTCTTCAATGACTTTAGCTAGGAATTCAACTCCTTCACGAGCAGACTTAACGCGTGGTAAAACCACGTCCAACATAGCAGCTTCTGGAATTCCCTTTTCTGTCAATGGGTCAGTCTTCAAGACTTTTTTATTTGGAATTGCTGTAACAGTTGAGGTCATAGAGACGCCGGCTTCGTTAAATCCATGTTCACCAAAGGCACCGTTACTACCATCTCCACGAGCAGAGTCATAAGTCGCTGTGTATTTCATTTCACTGGCAGCATGTGGATAGGTAAAACCATTAGATTCGTCTTCCAGTTGATCCCCTTCCTTATAGTTCTTCGCATCAACAACTACAAAGTTTTTGTTGTGCTTTCCACCATTTGGATAGTAAGGGTAGTCTTCTGTCCGACCAAAGAGAGTGGTCCCATCCTTGGTCAATTGGCGACCAATGATAAAACCGCAACAGGCTTGAACAGCTTGAATCGGTAGGAGTAAGAGTGTCATCGCTACCAATGAGAGTTTTAACAACCATTTTTTCATGGCAAATCTCCTTTGTTTTTGCACTACTTTTGACAAAATAGCACTATTTTTGGTTTTTATATCTCCAGTTTACAACTTTCTCAATCCTTTTGCAAGCGCTTTCTATTTTGCATTTTTATACCTCTTTACCCATGATTACCTTCTCTATGGACCTAGCAATAGAGGGCTCACTTGACCTCTGCAAACATATTATAATAAATATATACAATTCTTTGCATTTCAAACAATTTTCTGTTAGTTTACGATTGCGCTACATTTTTTAGGAAAAAAAGAGAGTGGGACAGAAATCGGTAATTCGTTAGAATTCGATTTCGTCGTCCCACCTCCGCACAGTTGAGTA
>NZ_CALPCT010000038.1:0-6147 GCF_943193075.1 Streptococcus caecimuris
AGCCCTACTCAACTGTGCGGAGGTGGGACGACGAAATCGAATTCTAACGAATGACCGATTTCTGTCCCACTCTCTTTGCTTTTATGCATGCTCCAATCCTTTTCGTGTGTTTTCCTTAATGGTTTCGGCTGAATGGAGTAATTTTTCTTTTTCTTCTTCTGTCAAATGCAAATCCAATCGTTCAAGAATTCCTTTTCGACCTACAATTGCTGGGTAGCCAAGATAGGTTCCATATTCTGGACGATAGTTAGACACAGGCATTTCCTCGTGGCTATCATTGATCACAGCTTCTGCCAGGCGTTGGGCTGCTGCTGCAATCCCAAAATTGGTATAAAATTTGCCAAAGAAAACCGTGTGGCCGCCACGCAAGGACTCGTAGTTGATGGCGTCAAGCTCTTCTTGAGAGAAGATATCTGTAATAGCATGTCCCTTGACACGGACCTGACTCCAAGCGACAAATTGAGAATTTCCATGCTCACCGAGGTTGTAGCCTGATACACTAGCAGGAGAAACCTGCAAACGATCGGCGACTGCACGCTTCATTCGAGCTGTGTCCAGTAAGGTCCCTGTCCCAATCACCTGCTCTTTTGGAAGGCCGGTATATTGTTGATAGAGTTGAGTGACCGCATCGACCGGATTGGTCACCACTAGCAAAACACCACTAAAGCCAGAAGCTTTCAAATCACGCGCTACTTGCACCACTTGCTTGCTGGAAAAGGGAAGCTCTGCAAAACGGTCATCAGTGTTATTAGCCTGCAACTCGATATTTCCAAGAGTCGACACTACGACATCCGCATCTTTTAAAGCCGCGTAGTCATTGACCGTGATATGAACCGGATACCCGGTATTGGCAACTGTATCACAGAAATCCAAGGCATCTGCCTTGACCTTTTTCTCATTGGTATCAATCAAAACCAAATGATCACAGGTGTGTTTCAAAATCATGCTGTGGGCCAAGGTCGCACCCACATGCCCCAAACCAATAATACCAATTTTTCTTGTCATCAGAATCCTCTTTTCTAGTATCGATCACACTGTTGGTGAGGATAGCTCTTTGTTGACTCTATTCTACCACAATTCTAGAAAGGCGGATTGAAAAAATGGGAAAATTTTCAAGTTTTTTCAAAAAGAAAAGAGGCAGTGCCTCTTTTAACTACTCAAGAAAGAAGAGTCTCAATCTCTTCCAGCGACAAACCCGTCATCTCCGATATAAGATCAGGCGTCATTCCTCGTGAGACCATCTCGCATACCAACTGTTTACGACCTTGTTCCAAGCCTTTTTCTAAACCTTGTTCCAGACCTTGTACTAGGCCTTCTTCACGCGCTTCGTCTATAGCCGTCTCCAGGGTCATATCATAATTTTCTTGAATACGAATCCGCTCGTCTATCATGGTCTTCTCCTCCTTGGTCCAGCTAGATGAATCCAGTAATGAATCTGCGTGAGCTACAGCCTGACTGGGAGCTTTTGTGAAGGGAAGATTCCCAAAAAATTCCAGCCACTGTCTGCCTGCATCTGTCAGGTTCTCATCTTTATTATACTTGTCTAGCTCTAAAAAGGCAACCTGCAGAAGATTTTGGTGCTTGCCATTTTTATAATAGGCCTTGAGTTGCTTGCCAGACCGGCTATTGGTCAGCCAGTATTTATTGATGGCGGCCTCTTCGTCCAGTAAGAGCGACTTCTCCAAAATCGCAATCCCATAGACGGGCTCCATCTGCTCATACATCTTATGTGTCTGACCTTGCTGGCGCAGTTTTTGCACATTCTCCACCAGCTGATTGGCCAAATAGTAATGGAACCGATTCAAGAAATACTGCTGCTTGCGAATCTGGATCTCGATGATCACCTCAGTCCCGTCGTGGAGCTTGGCTCTCACATCCACCGCAGTGGAGAACAGGTCATCCTCCTCATAGGCCATGCTGTGGGGCTGGCTTCCCTCCACGATCTGAGCATCTGCCACATCAAGCTCCAAAATATCTCGAATAAATGCGGCCGTCACCTCCGGTAAACTAAAAATCTTCTTGGCCATGATGTCCAAGGTCGGCGATACATGCGCGTGTCTTTTCTGCATCCCTGCTCCTTTTCGATAAAAAATAGAGGGAAGGTCCCTCTACTTCTATCATTCGAAAAAAATTTGGGAAATAGGAAGCATCTTATTTTGTCGCATTTTTTAAAGCTTGTTGAAGTTCTTCATCAACTGCATAGACGTATAGCCCGTTAACTCCACGGGTTAACAAAACATTTAACTCATTTCGCAATAATGTTTCTCCGTAATTAATCATTTCACCTGATTCAAGTTTTCTGTTTTGAACAGCACTTTTATTTTTGCTTTCACTTATATCAAAAATAATTTTCCCGTCTCTATATTTGACAGATGGGCCAATGATAACTCCCACATAATTTAGATCAAATCCCTGAACGGTAAACGTTGAGCCAATTTCATGAATCGTTTGAGACTGCTCTATCCAGGATAAATGTTTAGATTCTTTTTCTTTTGCAAGTTGTCTGTTCCACGGACAAGACCAGTCTCCGATACGGACACACCAATAGTCAGAATCCTTTGGTTTTGATTGACTACTATATTCCCAATCATAGGTTGCTGTTAAGCGTGAAATCCCTAAACTCTGATTATCATTTTTTTCCATGATTGCACTTTGAAGTTCCTCAGGAGAGTCAAAAACTCTAATATCATAATCATTATCAATTGGAACCTCATTTACAACTCCAGCATCAATCAGGTTTCTTATCCACTCAACTGTTTCTTTTGTTGCATGGATACGCATTTGGTTATGTAGCGTAATGAGATTTCCTTTTAAATTGGCTTCATGTTCCAATTTCAAGAAAGCATCATCTGTCCATATTTGGGATTTATTCATGATCTGATTTTCATCATAAACTAACACGACCACTTTAGATTTAGCGAGTAAATCATTTAAATGATTCCCGCCTAAATAGGCTTGATTTTTTGCAGTCAATAACAAGTGACCTTCATCAACCACTACAATTCCAGCATCAGTTTTTTCTTTTTTCAGAGCATTTAAAAATTGAGTTGGTTTCATTACAACATTAATATTTGATCCACTCTTCCATTCCAATTTTTTCTCAATTTCTTGGTAAACACTGAGTTGATCATCATGATTCACAACCAAATTGATATCATTGTTCTCACGAATCATTTGAGTATCTTCCGAATTCAACAAATCATCGATGAGGGAACTCATCAAAACCGTTTTCCCTGCACCAGCATCACCCTTTACTAAAATTAGAACTCCTGTTTCATTTTTACTAATGACAGATGTAATTTTGAGCAATATTTCATTTTTGGCTTTCACTTGTTCATCTGTTAACTTGTGAAATGGAGAAGATTTAAATATCGCTGAATTTCGAATAAAACTTTCTGCTGGGAATAAATAATGATTTTTCCTATTTAGGGTTCTCCATATCTTTGAGAAAATCTCGTCTAACTCCTCAGAAGTGTAATATTGGTTTTGAGGATTTCCTCTCCTATTCTGAACCCTTTCAACTTGGTCAATACTTGATAGGTAGAGCATTAACCTATTCTCAATATCCAAGGTCAAAGATTTATTGAAATGGTTATGCCCAATAACAAACATTTTAGAGGTTTTAGATTGTTCAAATTGTCGCCAGTCTTCTCTATCCTTCTTTATATCATCTGACAAATGCTGATTTGTTCTACGAATGATATCTGTTGTTTCTCCGACATAAACACTATACTTGTTTTTATTCTCATCGTTTACGATATATACAGTTGGATAATCAAAGATAAGCTTAGAATGTTTCGGAGCAATCGTTTCTTTTAATTGATCAAATGTTCGATTTGAATAATCGATTTCTATAACTACGGGTGATTGAATATTGCTCATTTTTTCTCCAAGTCCGTATATTTTTTATTATTTCCCTTGCTTAATTCTACAGGATATTTTTTTGCATTTATATCAATTTTCTCTTTTATAATTTTTTCTACATCCAGATTCAAATTATCTGCTAACATTAAAGAATACATAAAAACATCCGCAAGTTCTTCTTTGATTTCTTTTAATGACTTTTCAACTACTTCCTCTGATTGTTTCCACTGAAATAGTTCTAACAATTCGCTCGCTTCTAGTGAAATCGAAATGGCCAAATCTTTTTCATTATGAAACTTTCTCCAGTCACGTTCATCTCTAAATTGATTAATTAAGTCGATTAATTCTTTCATCCGTCTATCCTTTTCCTGTACATAATCTCCTATTATTATAGCATGTTTGGGAAAGAAATTAACGCTTTCAAAGCATTTTGTTGGTTTTTCGCGCAAAAAAACGAACCTGATCTGGTTCGTTTTTTACTAGTCTAGTTGAATCCCTTTTTCTGCTAGATTCTCCAGGCATTCTTGGAGGTAAGTAGTCTGGTGCTCGGGATAGATAGGGGTGCTCAAGCCTTCCTCTTCCAGTTCTGAATAAGCTGGGCAGGTTTTGCCTCGGTAGGTCGGCTCCCACCACTCTGAGCTGACCTTATAGCCACGAGCGATCATCTCCTCCATAATAAGGCGGTGATAGGCATAGAGGCGATAGGGCGAGTAGTCAAAGACATAGTTGACCGTCGCGTGCTTCTTGCTCCAGCCATTACCCCTTAGGGCGCAGCATTCCCGGTGTTGGCCCAAGAGCTGGGGACGAGGGAGTTGGGGAATCAAGTCTTGGTGCCAGAGTCTCATCTATTGACCTCCTAGTAGCGTCGAGTCTTTTAAGTAGCGATTCGGGTAGCGCTCAAGGAGCGTCTGGATTCCCTTGATCAGATCTTCTTGGCTAGCTTGACCATGCTGATACTTCTCTAAAAGAAGCATGAAGTCGGCCTTTTCCTCTGCAGTCGCCTGCTTTTTGAAATAGCCCCAGATATGTTGGAAGGCATTGGAGACCTGGCCACGATTTTCTGGCAAGGCCAGTGCTTGCTGGATTAGGTCCTCGACGTGGCTGACCTCTACCTGGTCTTGCTTGAGGTACTCCCGGATTTCCTTGTAGAGATTACTGGAACGACTGAGTACCAGGTATTTATTTTTCGCCCATAGGACTTGACAGTGATGTTTTTGATCCACTCGTGTCTCCTTTTGATCTTCTCTATGAATAGTCCTCCCATTATACCATGGAAATGAGTGAAGTCATAAAAAAAGAAGCCAGACTTTGTACTGACCCCAAAAAGTTAGACAATTAATTTAAGCAAAGGATTTAGTTCTGTATTGTACAGGACTAAGTCCTTTTAGTTTTACCTTAATTCGTTTGTTGTTGTAATAATCAATATAGTCGACAATAGCTTGTTCCAAGTGCTCAAGTGACTGAAACGTATTCTCATAACCATAAAACATTTCAGACTTAAGAATGCCAAAGAAAGATTCCATCATACCGTTATCTGGGCTATTTCCCTTACGTGACATAGATGGTTGGATTCCCTTATTCTTTAAAAAATGATGATAGAAATCGTGTTGGTATTGCCATCCTTGGTCACTATGGAGAATTGTATTTTCGTAATGGTTCGCTGTAAAGGCTTGTTCTAGCATAGCTTTCATTTGTTGTAAGTTAGGCGAAGTAGAAAGATTGTAGGAGATAATTTCGCTGTTAAAGCCATCTAAAACTGGTGATAAATAAAGCTTTTGACTGCTTGCTGGAATGGCAAATTCTGTCACATCTGTGTAGCACTTTTGCATTGGTTTGGTTGCTTCAAATTGACGTTGAATAAGGTTATCTGCTTTCTTGCCAACCTCTCCTTGGTATGAAGAATACTTCCGTTTACGGCGAATTCGAGCCGTTAAACCAAGTACTTTCATAAGACGCTGCACCTTCTTATGGTTCACTACAAAGCCACGATTTCGTAATTCTAGAGTCAT
This sequence comes from Streptococcus caecimuris, assembly GCF_943193075.1. Lineage (NCBI taxonomy): Bacteria > Bacillati > Bacillota > Bacilli > Lactobacillales > Streptococcaceae > Streptococcus > Streptococcus caecimuris. The sequence continues at coordinate 5,874 of NZ_CALPCT010000038.1, forward strand.
GCGACGATAGCCGTAATTTCCTTTATGCTCAGTATAAATTGACTGAATTTCAGCTTTAACTTGCTCATCCTTATCGCTTTGATCCAGCTGTTTTAAGTGATAATAATAAGTTGAACGGGCAAGCTTAATAATCTTTAGAAGGATATCTAAAGAAAACTCTGTTACCAATCCTTGAACAATTTCCGCTTTTCTTCTTGCTCTTTTTCCTCCTTCAATCGGAGTTCTCTCAACTTTTTTAGAACAGCATTCTCCGCTCTCAGGTATTCATTTTCTG
>NZ_CALPCT010000039.1:0-5555 GCF_943193075.1 Streptococcus caecimuris
AAAAGGACTCAGTCCTGTGCAATACAGAACTAAATCCTTTGTGTAAATTCATTGTCTAACTTTTTGGGGTCAGTACAATCCATTTCGATAATTTTTTCATTAATTTGTTTTTCCATTTTATCCTCCGATTAGTCTCGCACTGATATTTATTGATAACAACACTATATTTCTAGTATAGCATAATCATTAGATATTATAGGTTTTCAAACCAAATGAGAGTCATTCGTTTTTGCCCCATTTTTAAATCATGACATTGGAAATACCTAAAAGTACTTCCCTAAAATCACTTATATTTCAATATTTTTAATTACTCTCAATATGAAAATCCTTTCCAAATCCATGCAGGGGGCATCTAAATCAACAGGAAAAAGCCTTGATTTATAAGGCTTTTTTGCTTGTCTATAACTGATTTGCCCCATCATTTGCCCCACATTTTTTTATGAGCAATCTTTCCAGACATCTCTGATTACGAAAAACAAAAAAGCTATCCTACCTTTGCAAATTTGGATAAGATAGCAGAATATTTTAATGCAACTCCAACCCAACTATTTGGAACTAGTAAAGAGATTGAGTTAGAAAAGAGTGTTCTTGAATCTAATGAATACTCTGATAAAGTAAGTGAGATTTTAAAAGCTGTCAAATACATCGAAGATTTTCTAGAAACTGATGGACAGTACTTAGAGGATTTACTTTACTTAACAAGAGGCAACCAACTATACACAGAAGATGGAGATGAGTTGTATATTGATCCAACTTCTCAGAAAAGAACACTTCATAACCAATATGAACCTGGTTTTATTGAAGCAAGGGATAAATCTCCACTAGAACTCTTAATTGAAAATAAGGAATTGTTTGATAAATAGAAAAAGCGAGGATAACCTCGCTTCAGATTGAAGTTAAAATCTTTAGAAGACACTTTTATAAGGACTTTGTCTTCAATCTGTGAAAAGGAGTGAAAACTCCTTTTCTTTTTGTAAGTCAGACTGAAACTTCCAAATTGTTTATTTATTTTATTGACATTTTCTATAAAAATAAGTACAATAGTTTTATTAGCAAACTATACTATATAGGGGGTATTGAAATGAAATTTTCTAATCGTTTACTGCTATTCCTTGCAGGAGTTGTTTTTGTCCTTTTAGGACTTTTCCTATTTACAAACCCAGTAGCTAATCTTGTTGCTTACAGCTGGTGGATTTCATTTGGTTTACTGGTTTCTTCTATAGCAGCTATTTTAGGCTATTTCTCTGCACCAAAAGAGCTTCGCTCACCTGTTTATCTTTTCCAAGGATTTGTTAGTCTTCTCTTAGCTCTTTACCTCGTTGCTTATGGCTTTGTGACCCTGCCGGTCGTCATTCCGACCATTGTAGGAATTTGGTTAATTGTAGAAGCCATTATTGCTTTCTTTAAAGGCAATCGTCTAAGATTGATTTTCCCTATTATTGGTAGCAATATCATGTGGGTAGCCTTGCTTGAATTTTTACTAGGTCTAGTGATTCTGTTCAATCCAGTGGCTACAGGTGTCTTTGTCGTTTATGTCATTGCCTTTTCATTTTTAGTTACTGGCTTCACCTACATTATTGAGGCCTTTCGTAAATAGTCTAGTTGCTATTTCTATCGCATTCAAAAAAGCTGGGAAATCATATTCTCAGCTTTTTCGTCTCTTTAATTATCACTTTTTCGCATTCCATTCTACGTAGAATTGCTCCAAGTATTCTTCCAAAAAGTGATGGCATAGTGCTCTAGCATTCGATAAGTTGCAATAATAACCGGTCGAGAACGGGGCATCGACTCAATCATACCGAAAATAAAAGAGCGAATGTTATCTGCAAAAAGAAAGCTTAGATTCTTTGCGATTTCAACAAAAAAAGCACTGTTTGTTCTGACCACAAAAGTTAAACAAATAATTTAAGTGAAGGATTTAGTTCTGTATTTCACAGGACTAATGTAAGTGGCTCATTTGGACTATCCTCCTGTTTTGTTTTGTCACTTACAGTATAGTCCTTTTAGGCTTTTCAGAATTAAAACAGTTTGTTCAAACTGAAAATACAAAATTAGCTCAGGCTTCAATTGTAAAAGCTGAAAATGGTGTTGTTAACGTCAAAGATAGCTTTGATTTGATGAATTCCCTAGGAGATGATTATTTCGAAGGCGGATTAATTGGTAGTTTAATCGGAATTTTAGGTGGACCACTAGGTGTTCTCTTTGGTTTTGCTACTGGTGGAGCAATTGGCGCCTCCGTTGGTTCAGACAAAGAATTGATCAATTCGGCATTAATTACAACCGTTAGTAAAAAGTTGACTAATGGCGAAGTAGCTATTATTGCACTTGTACAAGAAAATGATGAATCTGTTTTAAATGCTATTTTTGAAAAGTATCAGGTTGACATTGCTAGATGGGATGTCGCTACTGTTGCGGCAGAGATAGAGTCAGCTCTCAAAATTCAAGAAGATTTAGAGCATCAAGCTAAAGCTCGCTTAATTGCGGATAAAAAAGAAGCTCGTCGTGAAAAATTTGATAAATTGAAAGCTAGTATTAAAGAGAAATTTTCGAAAAAAAATTAACAGACTGAAGAGACTGAGGTAATTAGGAATCGGTAAACAGTCCATCTCTGATTACGAAAAACAAAAAAGCTATCCTACCTTTGCAAATTTGGATAAGATAGCGGAATATTTTAATGCAACTCCAACCCAACTCTTTGGAACGAGTAAAGAGATTGAGTTAGAAAAGAGTGTTCTTGAATCTAATGAATACTCTGATAAAGTAAGTGAAATCTTAAAAGCTGTCAAATACATCGAGCATTTCCTACATACTGATGGACAGTACTTAGAGGATTTACTTTACCTAACAAGAGGCAACCAACTATACACAGAAGATGGAAAAGAGTTGTATATTGATCCAACTTCTCAGAAAAGAACACTTCATACCCAATATGAACCTGGTTTTATTGAAGCAAGAGATAAATCTCCACTAGAGCTCTTAATTGAAAATAAGGAGCTATTAGATTAAATAAAAAAAGCGAGGATATCCTCGCTTTTCTATTGTAAAATCTTATTCTTCATTATCAATCATCAAACACTCTGCCTGTGAGTTGGTACATGAGGTAAATGTGCTCCAAGGTTTTGACAATTCGCGTCACATGAAGTTATTTAAGCATATCCTTTTCTCTCATTACCATTTTCTGTTATAATGAATTGTATTTCTAAAGTAGAAAGGTATTAATATGACAACTCTTATTAAGCATAAACGTGTAGAATTTTCAGAACTATTTTATGACCTAGTGTTTGTTTTTGCAATTTCAAAAGCAACTACTTTAATTGACCATCTTCATAACGGTATTTTGACTTGGAATTCTTTCCTTGATTTTTTCATGGCTGTCTTGGTTCTCACCGATTCCTGGATGATTCAAACCGTTTATACCAATCGCTATGGAAAGAACTCTTTATTTAACATGGTAATCATGTTTATCAAAATGGGACTTTTACTCTTTATAGCCAATATGATTGGACCTGATTGGCAACAATATTTTCATTATCTCTGTTGGGCTATTGGTACATTAACCCTTACCTTATTTTTTCAATATTTGGTTGAGTTTTTTAGAAAATCAACCGAAGATGTTAATCGGGAAAGTATCAAAGGTTTTCTATGGATAACAGGGCTAGGAAGTTTAGGAGTCTATCTAGCAGCTCTTCTTCCTCTTCCTATTTACGTTAGAGTCTATATCTTCTTTGCTAGTATTCTGCTAACATTTATTATGCCAATTATCTTGCTTAGTAAAGATAAGCATTACCAGGTAAATCTCCCCCATTTAATCGAGCGCATCTCCCTTCTTGTCATTATTACGTTTGGAGAGATGATTATGGAGCTAGCTAACTTCTTTACAATCGAGAATTTCTCGATTTATTCGGTTCTTTATTTCATTATTATGCTTTCTCTGTTCCTATTTTATTTTGGTGAATTTGACCATGCTATTGATGAAAAATCTAATCAAAAGGGACTATTTCTAATTTACAGTCACTATCCTATTTTCATTGGACTTATTATGATGACTGTATCGATGAGTTTTCTTCAGAATCCTGAAGCTAATCGTCTCTTTGCAACCATCTTCTCTTATATCGGATTTGGCCTCTTCCAAGTTGCTGTCCTAGTAAATGGGCCCTGTAACAAACACTATCTTCGCTATTCGAAAAGTTACTACTGTGTCCAAGCGACACTCTATCTGGCTGCCTTGATTCTCTCTTTAATCTTTGCTTCTAATCCTATAATAGTAGTGAGTATTACAACCATTTTAGCTCTAGCTATAGCCATTCATTTTATTTATTTTTATATGACACAGAATAAAAAATATTCCAAATCTAACTGGGAGTTATTTTAATGAGTTTATAACATTAAAAAGCTTTGGGAACCAAGGCTTTATATGATATCAATCACCGACCACGAAAATGTTTAGCTTACAGAACTGCTAGTGAAGCTCTAGAGGATGAGTTCGAGTAAATGTTGCACTTATTCTTGCAATTTATCATTTACTTGATGCACGAACTCGATATTTTTTTCGTTAATTTGTTTTTGCCCCACTTTTGCCCCATTTTTAAATCCTGACATTGAAAATACCTAAAAGTATTTCCCTAAAATCAGCTATATTTCAACATTTTTGTTTATTTTCAATATGAAAAGTTCTTACAAATTCATGTAGGGGGCATTTTTTTATGCACAAAAAGCCTTGAAAACCAAGGCTTTTTTGCTTGTCTTAAGAGCATTTGGCTCATATTTTTATATACTATAATGTAGCGTACGAAGTTAAATCATTCTGCACCATTGTTATTCCATTTATAATAAAAAAAGCACCTTTGAACCCTAGCAAACATTTGACAGCTCTTCACCGAATCCGCTATGATAAGGGTACTTGAAATTCCAAGTTTTCGTTGCATCTTAAATGTAAGGAGTCCAAAATGAAAATCTATTATTCAAAATATGTCGGATATGGCTCTCTGGCTTTTGCCTGTGCGCTCTTTATCCACTTAGCTTTTTTATCGATCCTAGGTTTTGAGGGGTTTCCAAAAATCACTTTTATCACTCTCATTCAGATCCTTTTATTGTTGATTGCGATCTATGCAACCATTGCTGGGATCAAAAGACTGACCAGTCGTCAGATCGCCTTTGAGCTGACTTCTGATGGGATCCATGCTTATCAGGGAGTGATTCTGACAAAAGATATCTTTATTCCCAAGGAAGATTTGCTGAGTGCAGCCTATAAAGTGGTTGATGTCAGTGACCCGGATCACCAAAATAGTAAGAGTTATTTCATCGACTTTCAACTGAGGGGCAATACTACACTAGAAAATCTCTCAAAATCCAATACCATCATTGATACAGAGCACCATACCGTAAAACTCTTCGTCAATCTTTGTAAATTTAAGGAAGAAGATTGGCAAAATCTTTCCAAGTACTTGACGGACGAATACCGAATAACCGTTTTATAGCAAAGAAAAGAGAGTGGGACAGAAATCGGTAATTCGTTAGAATTCGATTTCGTCGTCCCACCTCCGCACAGTTGAGTA
>NZ_CALPCT010000040.1:0-5308 GCF_943193075.1 Streptococcus caecimuris
CAGCCCTACTCAACTGTGCGGAGGTGGGACGACGAAATCGAATTCTAACGAATTACCGATTTCTGTCCCACTCTCTTCTTTCGTCTACCTATCAAGAAGTGAGGAAGGAATGAAAAAGAATATTGTAAAAGATGTCTTATTCTTGGGTCAAAAGTCAGAGGAAGCGACACCTGAGGATCGCACCTTGGCTTTGGATTTGCAGGACACTTTAAATGCTCATCTCCTTGAGTGTGTGGGTTTAGCGGCTAATATGATCGGGGTGAAAAAACGGGCGATTATCATCCGAATGGGAAGTGAAAATTTGGTCCTGTTTAATCCTGTTCTCCTTGAAAAGAAAAAGCCTTACCAAACAGAAGAAGGATGCTTGTCCTTGGTGGGGAGTCGGCCGACCACTCGTTATGAGGAGATTTCAGTGGCCTATCGAGATGTGAATTGGAAAGCAAAAACAATTCAGTTGTCAGGTTTTCCAGCCCAGATCTGTCAGCACGAAATGGATCATCTAGAAGGTATTATTATCTAAAGATGAAGGATGGAGTCGATTCGACTCCATTTTTTACTAGGAAAAAGTGATAGAAAAGTCGATTCTTGGAGACATAAAATTGATAAAAGCAAAAAAAGGAATAGCGGTTGTATAGAAAAAGAAGAAAGAAACAATAAAAAAGAAGCCTTGCTTGACAGGTTTTCTTAGGATCGCGTATACTAGTAGTACAAAAATGAGATGAAAGACAGGAGTGCCAACATGAAGCGTAACCTTCACGATTATCCAAAATTTTATCGTTGGCTAACCTTGCCTTTTACGAAAAAACCAAGTCGGATACAGGTCCTTAAACGGATGAATCGAATCTTGACGCTTGTGATGCCAGGCGTCTACGGAATGGTTTTTTGTTGGCTGTTTTTAAAGAAAACTTCGCTTGGAGGAATCTGGCCTTTTATCTGGATCCCTGCTTCGGGTTTTGTCTTGTTTAGCCTCTTTCGTCATTGGGTCAATGTTCCAAGACCTTATGAAAAATGGGAGATTCAACCATTATTAGAAAAAAATTCATCCGGTCATTCCTTTCCTAGCCGACATGTTTTTTCGGCGACCATTATCTCCATGTGTGTCTGCCAGTTGTCTCTTCCGCTAGGAATGTGCTCGATGCTCCTATCTCTTCTATTAGCCCTTGTCCGAGTTCTTGGAGGAGTTCATTATCCCAAGGATGCCCTCGTCGCTTGGGGGCTAGGACTCGTCTGGGGAGGACTCTTTTTGCTGGCTTGAATGAACAAATTGCTGAAAATTGACCTTTGTCTAAGAGCGAGGGATAGTGTATACTGGAAAGTGGACTTAGAATAGGAGAGAAGATGAAGTACAGAAAAGCAAAAAAAGCAGATCTGGATCAGGTGGTTCGAGTAGCCAGTACAGCTTTTGAGGACTATCTATTTTTAAAAGTTATCAAGGATTTGGTGCGTGATCCCAAGCAATACCCTGCCTTTGTTGAGGCAATGATGCGCATCCTGGTAAAGGTTTTTCTTAAGCACCATATTTGCCTTGTGGCAGAAAAAAATGATGAAATTTATGCAGTTGCCTTGTTGCAAAAGGGACCGATTCCTTTTCGGGCCTATCTCTTAAATGGGGGATTCGGTTTGCTCAAGTTTATTTCCTTGAAGAATATGTTGTCCTACTTTAAATTTATGGAGGACACGGATAAGGAATTGGAGCAAAATGTAGACTTTGATTGGTATTTGATGCTTCTCGCAGTCGCCCCTAAACACCAACGGCAGGGCTATGGCAGTCGCTTTATGACAGAAGGAATTGAGCCTTTCTTGGAAGAGATCAAAGGTGAAAAACTAGCCTTTTATACCAATACCAAAGGTAATGTCTATTTTTACACGAAAAATGGTTACAAGGAAGTCTATTCAAGTGAGATTAGCTTTAACCAAGTAGAGATGGGTAGTTGGTATTTCTTGAAGGAACTAAAAAAACACTAAGGATACAACCTTAGTGTTTTTTCATTGTAGCTGTGAATCTGCTTGAATGCCGAATTTTTCAAAGAAAGCAGTTCGTTCTTCTATGATAGCATCGGTCGGATGTTTGATATTCCGTAAGAGCTCAACAAGGTCCGGCGTGACTTCACGAAGCAGTTGCCCTAAGGACCAGATAGCCGTTGCAATATGAATCTGATTTTGTGAAGTTTCGATGATGTTCAGGAGCTTAGGGATGGCCGAACGGTCATTGGCATTGGCTAATGCAATGATGGCATTGCGCTGGAGGATGTTCTTGCCTCGCCAACTTCCAGCAACATGTCCGAATTTTTCCTTAAATTGTCCGTTGGACAGCTCGATAAAAGGAATCAACTCTGGATGAGCCAGATCAGGATCGATTTCTGTTGCTAAGGGATTATCTAGCCCTTTGTTATAAGGGCAGCAAATCTGACAGATGTCACATCCATAGATGACCGTTTTAATTTTCTTGCGAAATTCTAGGTCCATCATGCCCTTGTCTTGGGTTTGGAAGGACAAACAACGCTTGGCATTCATAGAGCCATCTCCGATTAAACAGGAGGTTGGGCATGCATCTAAACAACGTCGACAGTCTCCACAACCATAGTCGACTGGCTGATCCGGTTCGATTTCGAGGTTGGTAATCAATTCGCCCAGAAACATGTAAGAACCGTATTCTTTTGAAATGACCAAGCCATTTTTTCCGATAAAGCCAATACCAGCTCGTTGGGCGACAGCCGTATCAACCAGTGCTCCAGTATCGACCATGCCCTTGTATTCAAAATCTTGCGTCATTTCTTCAATCCCAGCAGCTAAGCGGTTGAGCTTGTCTTGAAGGACATAATGGTAGTCTAATCCCCAGCTGTTGGGCGTGAATTTTCCTCTTTTATAGGCTGTTTTTTGAGGTTGCTGCTTGAGTTTGTGGGGGTAGGCGACAGCGATTGAGATGATGGTCTTAGCGGAGGAGAGACTTAATTTGGGTTGGATGCGCTCTTCAATATTCTTATGCTCGAATCCAGAATTCCGTCCTTCCTCAACGGCCAAGCGGAGCGATTTTTCCAAATAAGCGAAGTCATCAGCGGTTGTAAAGCCAATTTTTGAAATCCCAATAGAATGCGCCAGTTGGATAATGTTTTCTTTTAGTGTCATCCCTTTCATTATACACAAAAATGAAGTTTCTGGCGAGAGAGGAAAATGATGGAAAGGGCTTTCAAAAACTTTCTTTTTTTTGTATAATAGAAACATGAAATGCGAGGAGGATATTATGGGACAACCATTATTTTTACATTCAGTCATGCAGGAAAAAATTTGGGGAGGAACTCGTCTGAAAGAAGAATTTGGTTACGAAATTCCGAGCGACCATGTCGGTGAATTTTGGGCGATTTCAGCCCATCCACATGGGGTTTCTAAAGTAGCCAATGGTCCATACGAAGGAATGGGATTGGATCAGCTCTATCAAGAGCATCGGGAATTATTCGGTAATCGTAAAGAACCTGTCTTTCCTTTATTAACAAAGATTTTGGATGCCAACGATTGGCTCAGTGTACAGGTGCACCCAGATGATACCTATGCAATGGAGCATGAAGGAGAACTTGGAAAAACTGAGTGTTGGTATGTGATTGCGGCTGATGAAGGATCTGAGATTATCTATGGGCACAATGCCAAGTCAAAAGAAGAACTCCGCCAGCAAATTGAGGACAAGAACTGGGATGCCTTGCTGACAAAAGTTCCTGTCAAGGCTGGAGATTTCTTCTATGTGCCAAGTGGGACCATGCACGCCATTGGATCTGGAATATTGATTCTTGAAACCCAACAGTCGAGTGACACCACCTACCGGGTTTATGATTTTGACCGTAAGGATGCTCAAGGAAACTTGCGTGAACTTCACTTGGAAAAATCAATTGATGTGTTAAACATCGGTGAGCCTGCCAATAGCCATCCAGATACAGTTGTAATCGATGATCTTCGAATGACCACCTTGGTTGCCAGTGATTTCTTCACCGTTTATAAGTGGGAACTGACTGGAAAAGCTGATTTTGAAAAGACCGCTGATTACAGCTTGTTGAGCGTCTTAGCCGGAGAAGGGAAATTGACGGTAGATGGAAAGGATTATCCTATTCAAAAAGGAAGCCACTTTATCTTACCGAGCGATGTTGAATCTTGGACTTTGGAAGGACAAGGTTTAGAATTAATCGTAAGTCATCCATAAAAAAGAAAGGGTTTGAGTTAAAAGTTGTGAAACAACTCAAGCCTTTTTTATCTGAAAACTTTTTTATGTTAAGCCTTGACTCTGACCTAAGGGTAGGGGTTATACTATCCTTGTAATACTCTTCGAAAATCAAATTCAAACCACGTCAGCGTCGCCTTGCCGTACATATGTTACTGACTTCGTCAGTTCTATCTACAACCTCAAAGCAGTGCTTTGAGCAACCTGCGGCTAGCTTCCTAGTTTGCTCTTTGATCTTCATTGAGTATAAGGAGGAAATCATGTACCATATCAAAGAAGCTGCAGAGCTGTCGGGTGTCTCTGTCAAGACCTTGCACCACTATGACAAGATAGGACTTCTCGTCCCTGTGAAATCTGAAAATGGCTATCGGACATACAGTCAAGAAGATTTAGAACGATTACAGGTGATTCTCTACTACAAGTATCTAGGATTTTCCTTAGACCAAATAGCAGAACTCTTAGCCGAAGAAAAATCTAACTTATTGCCCCATTTGACCAGGCAGTTGGACTATCTAACTCGAGAAAGACAACATCTGGATACCTTGATTGCCACCTTGCAAAAAACCATTCAAGAACAAAAAGGAGAAAGAAACATGACCATTGAGGAAAAATTCACTGGATTTAGCTATCAAGACAATCAAAAATACCACCAAGAAGCAGTAGAGAAATATGGTCAAGAAGTCATGGACCAAGCGCTTGAACGCCAAAAAGGTCGAGAAGAGGAGGCGACAAGAGCCTTTAATCAAGTCTTTCAAGCCTTGGCTAAAAACCTCCAAGCAGGTTTGCCAGTAACAGCATCGGAAAACCAAGAAGAAGCCGCCAAACTTTTAGACGCGATTCGAACGTATGGATTTGACTGCTCTATAGAGGTTTTTGGCCATATCGGCAAAGGCTATGTTTATAATCCAGAATTCAAGGAAAATATCGACAAGTTTGGAGCTGGCACAGCCCAGTACACTTCGAATATCATTGCCTTTTATGTCGAAAATCAAGCAAAATAAAAAAGTGAGAGTGGGACAGAAATCGGAATTCGTTAGAATTCGATTTCGTCGTCCCACCTCCGCACAGTTGAGTAGGGCTGTAAAAGCTGATGAAATCAGCGTA
>NZ_CALPCT010000041.1:0-4990 GCF_943193075.1 Streptococcus caecimuris
GCCCACTCAACCACTGCGTCTTGCTCGACAATCCAAAAACAATTGAGAGGCTAGGACTTTTGTCCCAGCCTCTTTTTGTGCTCGCAAAACTGTACCCGGACAGTTTGAGTTTTTCACTCTTGTAACCCCTTCTATATCCTGCTAAAATAAAACCATGACACGATACAAAGCAACCATTTCATATGACGGGACCTTGTTTGCAGGGTTTCAACGCCAACCGCATGCCCGTAGTGTGCAAGAGGAAATCGAGAAGACCTTGACGCGCCTCAATCAAGGAACCCCTGTTACTGTTCATGGAGCGGGTCGAACGGATTCAGGTGTCCATGCTCTTGGCCAGGTGATTCATTTTGATCTCCCCCAAGCGCGGGACGAGGAAAAGCTCCGCTTTGCCCTCGATACCCAAACCCCAGAGGATATTGATTTCATCCGAGTAGAGCAAGTAGCAGATGACTTTCACTCACGCTACAAGAAGCACAGCAAGACCTATGAATTCATCGTGGATTATGGTCGTCCCAAGAACCCCATGATGCGCCACTATGCCACCCACTATCCTTATCCTTTGGATGTGGAAAAGATGCAAGCGGCCATCCAAAAGTTGGAGGGAACCCATGATTTCACCGGTTTCACAGCTTCAGGAACCAGTGTGGAAGACAAGGTTCGTACGATTACAGAGGCTCGCTTGGTCGAGGATGCGGAACATCATCGCCTTGTCTTTACCTTTTCGGGCAATGGTTTTCTCTACAAGCAAATCCGCAATATGGTGGGAACTTTGTTGAAGATCGGAAATGATCGGATGCCGATCGAGCAGATCGATCTAATTTTAGAAAAGAAGGACCGCAATCTAGCAGGTCCTACAGCAGCGCCAAATGGCTTATATTTAAAGGAGATCCGTTATGAGTAATGAATTGATTCTAGCTATTTCAGGAAATGATATTTTTAGTGGGGGAGGTCTTCACGCAGACCTTGCAACTTATACGACTAATAAACAGCATGGTTTTGTGGCGGTGACTTGTTTGACCGCTATGACGGAGCACGGTTTTGAAGTGATTCCGGTGGATCCGACGACCTTTGCTCAACAGCTCAACTCCCTCAAAGATGTTCCTTTCTCTGCTATTAAACTCGGTCTTTTGCCAAATGTTGAAGTGGCAGACTTGGCCTTGGACTATGTCAAAGCCCATGCGGAGATCCCTGTGGTACTAGATCCTGTCTTGGTCTGCAAGGAAAGCCATGATGTAGAAGTTTCAGCTCTTCGAGATGAATTGATTAAGTTCTTCCCTTATGTGACCATCATCACGCCGAACTTGCCAGAAGCTGAGATCTTGACCCAAAGCAAGATTCAATCGCTCGACGATATGAAGGCGGCAGCGCGCAAGCTCCACGAATTAGGAGCGGCGAATGTCGTGGTCAAAGGAGGCAATCGTCTCAATAAAGAAAAGGCCATCGATGTCTTTTATGATGGGACAGACTTCACCGTCATTGAAGAGCCGGTCTTAGAAAAGAACAATACAGGAGCTGGTTGTACCTTTGCGTCTAGCATTTCCAGCCAGTTGGTAAGAGGGAAATCACCGCTTGAAGCTGTTAAAGCCTCTAAAGACTTTGTTTTCCAAGCGATTCAACATTCAGACCAGTATGGAGTAGTACAATATGACATCTAATCGAACTCAACTCATTGCCCGCCTCTCTATTTTGACAGCCTTGACAGTTGTACTTGGCTACTATACCAAACTTCCAACTCCTACAGGGATCGTCACCCTGCTAGATCTTGGTGCCTATTTCACAGCCTTCTATTTTGGACGCAAGGAAGGTGCTATTGTAGGCGGTGTCGGAGCCTTCTTATTGGATCTGATTTCAGGCTATCCTCAGTGGATGTTCTTTAGCCTCCTCTTTCACGGAGGCCAAGGCTATTTCGCTGGCTTCAAGGGCAAAGCTCGTTACCTAGGCTTGCTCCTTGCAACAGTCGTCATGGTAGGCGGTTACGCACTAGCTTCTGCTCTCTTTTTAGGCAATGGCTGGGGTGCTGCTATCTCGGACATTCCGAATAACCTCGCTCAGAATTTTGTTGGAATGGCTTTAGGCTATGTTGTCTATTATGCATTTCAAAAGAAAGGAAGCTAATTCATGGATCTGGAGCAACTGAAGAAGGATACAAAAGAAATCTTGGTAGATGTCTTGGAAAAAAGCCGTCTCCATCAAGGACAGATTCTAGTCCTCGGGATGTCTTCAAGTGAAGTTGCAGGAGGGCAAATTGGAAAGGCCTCCAACATCGACATTGCTGAAGCTATTGTCCAGACCTTGCTAGATGAGTTGAATCCAAGAGGGATTTATCTAGCGGTACAAGGATGTGAGCATCTCAATCGCGCCTTGGTGGTCGAAAGAGAATTGGCGGACAAGAAGGAGCTAGAAATCGTCAATGTCCTTCCGAGTCTCCATGCAGGAGGTGCTGGACAACTCGCAGCTTTCAAGTATTTTAAGGATCCTGTTGAGGTGGAATTTATCACAGCCCAAGCCGGGTTAGACATCGGAGATACCTCAGTAGGGATGCATGTCAAACACGTGCAAGTTCCGATTCGCCCTATCTTGCGTGAGCTAGGTGGAGCCCATGTCACAGCCCTTGCCAGTCGGCCAAAATTGATCGGCGGCGCCCGTGCTCTCTACCTCGATGATCCCATCCGAAAATCATAATCAGAACTAGCTTTTAAGGGCTAGTTTTTTTGGATGAAAAGAGAGGCAAAAACGTTTTAAAACTTGCAATTTCAAAGTTTTGTGGTAAAATTATAAGGAATGACTATATTATTTTAAGGAGAGACAGAATGTCTGTATCATTTGAAAACAAAGAAACTAACCACGGTGTATTGACTTTCACAATCAGCCAAGAGCAAATCAAACCTGCTTTGGACCGTGTGTTTGAGTCAGTTAAGAAAACTTTGAACGTACCTGGATTCCGTAAAGGTCATATTCCACGTCCAATCTTCAACCAACGTTTTGGTGAAGAAGCACTTTACCAAGATGCTTTGAACGATCTTCTTCCAGCAGCATATGAAGCAGCTGTTAAAGAAGCTGGAATCGAAGTGGTAGCACAACCAACTTTCGATGTTGTATCTATGGAAAAAGGTCAAGACTGGACATTGACAGCAGCTGTTGTCACAAAACCTGAAGTAAAATTGGGTGCTTACAAAGACCTTGAAGTATCAGTAGAAGTTTCTAAAGAAGTAACAGACGCTGATGTGGATGCTCGTATCGAACGCGAACGCAACAACTTGGCTGAATTGGTTGTTAAAGAAGGTGCTGCAGCAGAAGGTGACACAGTTGTGATCGACTTCGTAGGTTCTATCGACGGTGTTGAATTCGACGGTGGTAAAGGTGACAACTTCTCACTTGGACTTGGTTCAGGACAATTCATCCCAGGTTTCGAAGACCAATTGGTTGGACACTCTGCTGGTGAAACAGTTGATGTGATCGTAACCTTCCCAGAAGACTACCAAGCAGCTGACCTTGCAGGTAAAGAAGCGAAATTCGTGACAACGATCCACGAAGTAAAAGCAAAAGAAGTACCAGCTCTTGACGATGAATTGGCAAAAGACATCGACGAAGAAGTTGAAACTCTTGACGAATTGAAAGAAAAATACCGCAAAGAATTGGCAGCAGCTAAAGAAGAAGCATACAATGATGCAGTAGAAGCAGCAGCAATCGATCTTGCAGTTGAAAATGCTGAAATCGTTGACCTTCCAGAAGAAATGATCCACGAAGAAGTACACCGTTCAATCAACGAGTTCCTTGGAAACATGCAACGTCAAGGTATCTCACCTGAAATGTACTTCCAAATCACTGGAACAACTCAAGAAGATCTTCACAAACAATATGAAGCAGAAGCTGAAAGCCGTACGAAGACAAACCTTGTGGTTGAAGCAGTAGCGAAAGCAGAAGGCTTCGAAGCAACTGAAGAAGAAATCAACGCTGAAATCGAACAATTGGCAGCAGATTACAACATGCCAGTTGAACAAGTTCGCAACCTTCTTTCACCAGAAATGTTGAAACATGACATCACAGTGAAGAAAGCAGTGAACGTGATCACAAGCACAGCAAAAGTAAAATAATTGAGATAAAAAAGAAGAGCCGTGAGGCTCTTCTTTTTTATGATTTCATGGAGAATCCTGGAATTTTCCTTTGACGAAAGGGGAAATTTATCGTACAATAGAGTGTAACGATAAAATGCGTGATAGATTTAGTGACGAGAAGTTTTCAATCTATCATTGAGGATAGGATGAGGTTTAAGACCGGATCCTTCTCCATTTAGGAAATGAAACATAAGGAGATTTACCCTTGGAATTAGAAGTATTTGCTGGACAAGAAAAAAGTGAACTTTCTATGATTGAAGTGGCGCGTGCGATTTTGGAATTACGCGGACGTGACCATGAAATGTACTTTAGCGATCTTGTAAATGAAATTCAAAATTACCTTGAAAAATCAAACAGCGAGATCCGTGAAGCTCTTCCATTGTTCTACACAGAATTGAATGTAGATGGAAGCTTTATCCCACTTGGAGATAACAAATGGGGTCTTCGTTCATGGTATGCCATCGATGAAGTTGACGAAGAAATCATCGCTCTTGAAGAAACAGACGAAGATGAAACTCCTAAGAAACGGAAGAAAAAACGTGTCAATGCCTTCATGGATGGAGACGAAGATGCGATCGACTACAACGACGATGATCCAGAAGACGAAGAAGTTTACGAAGCAGATCCAGCTCTTTCATATGATGAAGAAAATCCAGATGATGAAAAGAGTGAAGTCGAAGCTTACGATGCTGAAATCAATGAAATCGTACCAGATGATTTAGGTGAGGAAGTTGAATTGAGCGAAGAAGACGACGAAGAAGAGGATTCTGAAGACGAGGAAGAAGAATAAATCATAAGAAGAGGCTGGGACAAAAGTCCTAGCCTCTCAATTGTTTTTGGATTGTCGAGCAAGACGCAGTGGTTGAGTGGGCTCT
>NZ_CALPCT010000042.1:0-4870 GCF_943193075.1 Streptococcus caecimuris
TGACTCTTTGGATAAGTCCTCGAGCTATTAGTATTAGTCCGCTCCATTGCTCACACAACTTCCACTCCTAACCTATCTACCTGATCTTCTCTCAGGGCTCTTACTGATATAAAATCATGGGAAATCTCATCTTGAGGTGGGTTTCACACTTAGATGCTTTCAGCGTTTATCCCTTCCCTACATAGCTACCCAGCGATGCCTCTGGCGAGACAACTGGTACACCAGCGGTAAGTCCACTCTGGTCCTCTCGTACTAGGAGCAGATCCTCTCAAATTTCCTACGCCCGCGACGGATAGGGACCGAACTGTCTCACGACGTTCTGAACCCAGCTCGCGTGCCGCTTTAATGGGCGAACAGCCCAACCCTTGGGACCGACTACAGCCCCAGGATGCGACGAGCCGACATCGAGGTGCCAAACCTCCCCGTCGATGTGAACTCTTGGGGGAGATAAGCCTGTTATCCCCAGGGTAGCTTTTATCCGTTGAGCGATGGCCCTTCCATACGGAACCACCGGATCACTAAGCCCGACTTTCGTCCCTGCTCGAGTTGTAGCTCTCGCAGTCAAGCTCCCTTATACCTTTACACTCTGCGAATGATTTCCAACCATTCTGAGGGAACCTTTGGGCGCCTCCGTTACCTTTTAGGAGGCGACCGCCCCAGTCAAACTGCCCGTCAGACACTGTCTCCGTAGATGATTAACCTACCGGGTTAGAGTGGCCATAACACAAGGGTAGTATCCCAACAACGCCTCCATCGAAACTGGCGTCCCGATCTCAATGGCTCCTACCTATCCTGTACATGTGGCACAGACACTCAATATCAAACTGCAGTAAAGCTCCATGGGGTCTTTCCGTCCTGTCGCGGGTAACCTGCATCTTCACAGGTACTAAAATTTCACCGAGTCTCTCGTTGAGACAGTGCCCAAATCATTACGCCTTTCGTGCGGGTCGGAACTTACCCGACAAGGAATTTCGCTACCTTAGGACCGTTATAGTTACGGCCGCCGTTTACTGGGGCTTCAATTCATACCTTCGCTTACGCTAAGCACTCCTCTTAACCTTCCAGCACCGGGCAGGCGTCACCCCCTATACATCATCTTACGATTTAGCAGAGAGCTGTGTTTTTGATAAACAGTTGCTTGGGCCTATTCACTGCGGCTGACTGAAAGCCAGCACCCCTTCTCCCGAAGTTACGGGGTCATTTTGCCGAGTTCCTTAACGAGAGTTCTCTCGCTCACCTGAGGCTACTCGCCTCGACTACCTGTGTCGGTTTGCGGTACGGGTAGAGTATGATTAACGCTAGAAGCTTTTCTTGGCAGTGTGACGTCACTAACTTCGCTACTAAACTTCGCTCCCCATCACAGCTCAATGTTATAGAATTAAGCATTTAACTCAATTCACACCTCACTGCTTAGACGTGCACTTCCAGTCGCACGCTTTAGTTAGCCTACTGCGTCCCTCCTTCACTACATACTCTAGTACAGGAATATCAACCTGTTGTCCATCGGATACACCTTTCGGTCTCTCCTTAGGTCCCGACTAACCCAGGGCGGACGAGCCTTCCCCTGGAAACCTTAGTCTTACGGTGGACAGGATTCTCACCTGTCTTTCGCTACTCATACCGGCATTCTCACTTCTATGCGTTCCAGCGCTCCTCACGGTACACCTTCTCCACACATAGAACGCTCTCCTACCATACCTATAAAGGTATCCACAGCTTCGGTAAATTGTTTTAGCCCCGGTACATTTTCGGCGCAGGGTCACTCGACTAGTGAGCTATTACGCACTCTTTGAATGAATAGCTGCTTCTAAGCTAACATCCTAGTTGTCTGTGCAACCCCACATCCTTTTCCACTTAACAATTATTTTGGGACCTTAGCTGGTGGTCTGGGCTGTTTCCCTTTCGACTACGGATCTTAGCACTCGCAGTCTGACTGCCGACCATAATTCATTGGCATTCGGAGTTTATCTGAGATTGGTAATCCGGGATGGACCCCTCACCCAAACAGTGCTCTACCTCCAAGAATCTTAATGTCGACGCTAGCCCTAAAGCTATTTCGGAGAGAACCAGCTATCTCCAAGTTCGTTTGGAATTTCTCCGCTACCCACAAGTCATCCAAGCACTTTTCAACGTGCCCTGGTTCGGTCCTCCAGTGAGTTTTACCTCACCTTCAACCTGCTCATGGGTAGGTCACATGGTTTCGGGTCTACGACATAATACTATTCCGCCCTATTCAGACTCGGTTTCCCTACGGCTCCGTCTCTTCAACTTAACCTCGCATCATATCGTAACTCGCCGGTTCATTCTACAAAAGGCACGCTCTCACCCATTAACGGGCTCGAACTTGTTGTAGGCACACGGTTTCAGGTTCTATTTCACTCCCCTCCCGGGGTGCTTTTCACCTTTCCCTCACGGTACTGGTTCACTATCGGTCACTAGAGAGTATTTAGGGTTGGGAGATGGTCCTCCCAGATTCCGACGGGATTTCTCGTGTCCCGCCGTACTCAGGATACTGCTAGGTATAAAGACTATTTCGAATACGAGGCTCTTACTCTCTTTGGCTGACCTTCCCATGTCATTCTTCTATAATCTTTAAGTCCACATTGCAGTCCTACAACCCCGAAGAGTAAACTCTTCGGTTTGCCCTCCTGCCGTTTCGCTCGCCGCTACTCAGGCAATCGCTTTTGCTTTCTCTTCCTGCAGCTACTTAGATGTTTCAGTTCACTGCGTCTTCCTCTACCTATCCTTAACAGATAGGAGTACTAGCCATTAGCTAGTGGGTTCCCCCATTCGGACATCTCTGGATCGTCGCTTACTTACAGCTCCCCAAAGCATTTCGTCGTTTGTCACGTCCTTCTTCGGCTTCTAGTGCCAAGGCATCCACCGTGCGCCCTTATTAACTTAACCTTATTTTTGGTCTTGCGACCTAAACTCTTTAAATATTTACAGCGTTTCGGTTTATTTTCTTGTTACTATTTGATATAGATATTCAATTTTCAATGTTCAATCTTAACACCCTTACAGTGTTAATGGAGCCTAGCGGGATCGAACCGCTGACCTCCTGCGTGCAAAGCAGGCGCTCTCCCAGCTGAGCTAAGGCCCCACAAGACCTCTCAAAACTAAACAAGACCAACGTACAGGTTTCCATTTCCTTAGAAAGGAGGTGATCCAGCCGCACCTTCCGATACGGCTACCTTGTTACGACTTCACCCCAATCATCTATCCCACCTTAGGCGGCTGGCTCCAAATGGTTACCTCACCGACTTCGGGTGTTACAAACTCTCGTGGTGTGACGGGCGGTGTGTACAAGGCCCGGGAACGTATTCACCGCGGCGTGCTGATCCGCGATTACTAGCGATTCCGACTTCATGTAGGCGAGTTGCAGCCTACAATCCGAACTGAGACTGGCTTTAAGAGATTAGCTTGCCGTCACCGACTCGCGACTCGTTGTACCAGCCATTGTAGCACGTGTGTAGCCCAGGTCATAAGGGGCATGATGATTTGACGTCATCCCCACCTTCCTCCGGTTTATTACCGGCAGTCTCGCTAGAGTGCCCAACTAAATGATGGCAACTAACAATAGGGGTTGCGCTCGTTGCGGGACTTAACCCAACATCTCACGACACGAGCTGACGACAACCATGCACCACCTGTCACCTCTGTCCCGAAGGAAAACTCTATCTCTAGAGCGGTCAGAGGGATGTCAAGACCTGGTAAGGTTCTTCGCGTTGCTTCGAATTAAACCACATGCTCCACCGCTTGTGCGGGCCCCCGTCAATTCCTTTGAGTTTCAACCTTGCGGTCGTACTCCCCAGGCGGAGTGCTTAATGCGTTAGCTGCGGCACTGAGTCCCGGAAAGGACCCAACACCTAGCACTCATCGTTTACGGCGTGGACTACCAGGGTATCTAATCCTGTTTGCTCCCCACGCTTTCGAGCCTCAGCGTCAGTTACAGACCAGAGAGCCGCTTTCGCCACCGGTGTTCCTCCATATATCTACGCATTTCACCGCTACACATGGAATTCCACTCTCCCCTTCTGCACTCAAGTTAAACAGTTTCCAAAGCGTACTATGGTTAAGCCACAGCCTTTAACTTCAGACTTATCTAACCGCCTGCGCTCGCTTTACGCCCAATAAATCCGGATAACGCTCGGGACCTACGTATTACCGCGGCTGCTGGCACGTAGTTAGCCGTCCCTTTCTGGTAAGTTACCGTCACAGTGTGAACTTTCCACTCTCACACTCGTTCTTCTCTTACAACAGAGCTTTACGATCCGAAAACCTTCTTCACTCACGCGGCGTTGCTCGGTCAGGGTTGCCCCCATTGCCGAAGATTCCCTACTGCTGCCTCCCGTAGGAGTCTGGGCCGTGTCTCAGTCCCAGTGTGGCCGATCACCCTCTCAGGTCGGCTATGTATCGTCGCCTTGGTGAGCCGTTACCTCACCAACTAGCTAATACAACGCAGGTCCATCTCTTAGTGATGCATTTGCACCTTTCAAATCAATATCATGCGATATCGACTTTTATGCGGTATTAGCTATCGTTTCCAATAGTTATCCCCCGCTAAGAGGCAGGTTACCTACGCGTTACTCACCCGTTCGCAACTCATCCGCTCGGTGCAAGCACCAAGCTTCAGCGTTCTACTTGCATGTATTAGGCACGCCGCCAGCGTTCATCCTGAGCCAGGATCAAACTCTCATTAAAATAATTGTTTGTCTTAAACTCATTCTGTCACTGACAGATTTATTGTTTTTTTATTGTTCAGTTACTATAACCTTAGTTATAGCGCCCTGCACATTGGTTCGTCTTGTTCAGTTTTCAAAGGTCTTTGTCGCTCTCGCGCGACAACTATATTAGTATATCATGACCT
>NZ_CALPCT010000043.1:0-4866 GCF_943193075.1 Streptococcus caecimuris
TGAAATCAGCGTAGTAGAGCCCACTCAACCACTGCGTCTTGCTCGACAATCCAAAAACAATTGAGAGGCTAGGACTTGTGTCCCAGCCTCTTTTTTCTGTTATTCATCTCCTACATGATAATAGATCGATCCTTGTTCTCCAAAACTAGCGATACCAACACCAGACCACAAGCGGTTTTTAGAGGCATCTGATGTGTCCTTAAAGACGACTTGCCCTTGATCATCGACCTGATCACCAATGGTTACCCCAGCAGGAATATACTCCAACAAGAAGCCCCCATCACGACCACCATAAATGCCTTCTGAGGCGGTCCCATAATCCGTCAAAGAAGCTCCGTAGCCCTCTAACTCTTGTGAGACCAACCCTTTGTCGTTAAAGACCAACTTGTTTCCCTTATCATCTTGCCAGACACCAGAAATACTGCTGTAATCTCCATTGGCAATCGCTTCAAGATCCATTTTCTTCACTTCTTTTTTCTCTTCTTTTTTTTCTTTCTCCTTCACTTCCGAACTAGAAGCATTCGTCTTTTTGACTTCAGAAGAGGTCGTCGTTTGACTAGAGGAAGGGGTTGATTTTTTGCTCGCTCCCTGTTGCGAACAAGCCACCAATAAGACGACACTAAGAAAACTCACAAGAATTGCACCAACTTTTTTCATTTAAAATTCCCCATACATTTTTTTAGTTTAAAGCCCTCTCATTGTAACGTATTTTCAAGCATTTGACAAGCTTCACTCCTCATTTTTAATCAAAAAGAGACCAGGATAATCAGTCCTAGTCTTTCTTTTGATATAGCTCTTAATGAGCCAGCATTTCCTGTGCCACTTCTAAACCAGATAAGTTGGAAGGATAATACGTTGGCCAATTTTCCAACTCATCATAAAGCGCCTCTTGACTCTTTCCTCCATGGAAAATGTGGAAGTGAGCTGCCTTTACCGGAGTAATTTCATGGTCACTAAATTGAACATATTTGAAATCTCCCGCATCGCTCTCTTTCGCTTCAAAGAGATAACGAACACCACGATTTCCCTTCTTATAAGTCAAAATGTGCTTACCTACGTATTTATAGGTATATTTCTTAGAAGATCCTTTTTGATAAAACTCCATTGAATCCTTATCAATCTTAATCCGATCAATATCTGTTTGGTAACCCTTGGTATAATATTCCTTATACTCAGCAGCAGTCATGGTTGGATTTAATTTTGCCTTATAATCAAAGACCTGATCCAAAGTTCCATCTTGCAAGTATGGATAAACGGATTTCCAATCACCCGCATAATTTGCTAAGCTACGATCCTTCACTTGACTATCCTCGAAATAGCCCTTTTGAACTGTCTTATCATCTTCCTCATGTTCCGGTTGAATATCCTTACCAGCTTGTGACGTTGTTTTCTCGAGCGCCTTCAGATTTCCCTTCATAACAGACACGTAGTCTTCGCCATCTTTCATTTCTTGATCCGTCAAGCTTTCCAAAGGATTTAAGACAGCTAACTCAACACCAGCTTCAGAAGACAAGGTTTTCGCCAAGGACTTAGAAGCATTTTCCTCAAAGTAAATCACCTTGATCTCATTTTTCTTGATATACTCTGTCAATTCACGCAATCGTGCAGCAGAAGGCTCACTATCAGGTGAAATCCCTGAAATGGCCACCTGGTTTAAGCCATAATCCAAGGCCAAGTAACGGAAAGCCGCGTGTTGGGTTACAAAATTCTTTTGTTTCGCATCTTTCAAGCCATCCTGATAAGCTTGATCCAAGGCCTGTAATTTCTTTAGATAGGCTTGGGCATTTTTCTCAAACGTCTTTTTCTTATCTGGATAAGCTGCCACCAATTGATCACGAATCGACTCTACCATCTTCATGGCACGATGTGGAGAGAGCCAAAGGTGAGGATCATATTCATGATGGTGTTCTTCGCCCCCTTCGTGTTCATGTTCCTCTTCCAATCCAGGAAGCAAGACCATGCCCTTGGTAGCATCGATCACTTTGGTTTTCTTATCCTTCATTGATTTCAAAAGATTTGGAACCCACGTTTCCATATTTTCATTTTCATAGACGAAAACATCCGAATCTTGAATCATAGCCCGCCCCTTAGCAGACAATTCATATTCATGAGGCTCTGATCCCGCTCCAATGAGCAGGTCTACCGTTCCTTCATCTCCGACAATATTTTTTGTAAAATCATAAACAGGATAAAAAGTGGTCATCACTTTTAATTTCCCATTTTGACTCTGACTTTTGCCACAAGCTGTCAAAACAAGTGTTAAAGCCACTAACAATAACCAACCAAATTTTTTAAAGTTCATATCTATTTCCTCAAACGTGATCCAAGATTCACAAGCAAGAACAGTGCCACAAATAAAAGCGTGATGCTGGCACTCGCTGGTGTATCTGCAATATAAGACAAAATCAACCCACTAAACATCCCGATAAAACCAATGATGACCGCAATCAGCATGACCCCACGGAAGTTCTTCCCTAATTTCAGCGCAATACTAGCCGGTAAGACCATGATGGTTGAAACCAATAACGATCCTGCTGCAGGAATCATTAAGGCGATAGCAACCCCCGTTACCACATTAAATAAAATGGACATGGTCCGGACCGGAAGGCCATCTACAAAGGCCGTATCTTCATCAAAGGTCAAAATATACATAGGACGCAAGAATAAGGCCGTCAACACTAATACAACAAAAGCAATCACAAACAAGGCGATCACCTGTTCATCCGTAATGGTTAGGGTAGAACCAAACAAATACTGATCCAAGCTCATCGAGCTTTTTCCACCACCACGCATCAGCACTAAAGCTAGGGCAAGACCAGTGGACATTAAAATTGCCGTCCCGATCTCCATAAAGTCCTTAAATAAGGTCCGCAAATACTCAAGAAAGACCGCAGCTATAATGACAATGATCATAGTCGAGAGCGTCGGAGAGATCCCAAGGAAAAGCCCAAAAGCGACACCCGCAAGAGAAACGTGACTCAGCGTATCACTCATCAGACTCTGCCGTCTTAAAATTAAGAAAATCCCTAATACAGGAGAAAAAAGACTCATCGCAACCATAGCCAACAAGGCCCGCTGCATAAAATCATACTGGAATAAATCAAGCATGGTCACCCTCCCCTTCAGTATCATGGACATTAAAACATCTCCAAGGAGAGCTTTGGTCACGAACCAAATGAATATTCCGATCCGCAAACTGGTTAACCTCTTCAGGATCATGTGTAATCATCAAGACAGATTTTTGATGGTGATGCGCACTATGATGCATTAACTCATAAAAATCACTCTTTGTCGTCGCATCCATCCCTGTTGTCGGTTCATCTAAAACAAAGATATCCGGATCTGAAGCAAACATCCGAGCAATGACGGCCCGCTGTTTCTGACCACCAGACAAAGAACCAATCGCCCGATCCTTGAACTCCAGCATCCCAACAGATTCTAAACTCTTTAGAATATGCTTTTCATCGTGCTCATTCAACTTTCGAAACCAGCCTTTACGGGGATACCGACCTGACTTCACAAATTCATAGACCGTACTGGGAAATCCTGCATTAAAACTAGCAATCTGTTGTGGCAAATAAGCAATCCTTAACTTCTTTCCCTTAACATTCGTCTTTGAAATCTCAACATTCCCAACCTTGGGCTGTAAGATGCCAAGGCTAGCCTTAATCAAGGTAGACTTAGCAGCCCCATTCTCACCAGTCAGCGTAACAAACTCTCCACTATCTAAGTAGTAATTGATCCCTTCCAGAACCGGTTCTCGATCATAATAGAACGATAAATTTGAAACCGTAATATACCTCAAACTATAACTCCTCTTCCAATAAATCTAAAAACCGCGAAATAACCCCTTGCTCATTCTTGGTAAACTTCGACAAAACATCCTCATAAGTGTGAAGGGTATGCTGATGGTGGTGCTGATGCTCTAATGCAATCGGCTTACCAATCTCAGTTAAACGGTAATAGAGAACCCGAGCATCATTTTCATCGCGATAAGTCTCCAGCATCCCCTGACTTAATAAGGGCTTCACGGCCTTCGTGATAGCAGCCTGACTGACATTCAATTTCTTAGCTAAGACAGAATTGGTTAGAGCTTCATCAGCAACCAGCATCAAAATATGTTCCTGAGTGTTGGTTAATGAAACACCACTTGTACAAGAACCAACTAAAATCTCATGCTGATTTTCTGATAACAATAAAATAGAATTTAAAAATCGATCGATTTTATTTGCAACTTCAGACAAAATTAACTCCTTCTAATTCACTAAAAGAAACTTTACCGGTTAATTATATCACAAAAAAGAAAAAAATAAAACAAAAAAAGGAGTAAAACTCCTTTATAATCTATACCGGCGGCCGGGGTCGAACCGGCACGTCCTTGCGGACACTGGATTTTGAGTCCAGCGCGTCTGCCAATTCCGCCACGCCGGCATAAATTTAACTGGGGTAGCTGGATTCGAACCAACGCATGAGGGAGTCAAAGTCCCTTGCCTTACCGCTTGGCTATACCCCAATAATAATATTAATAAATAGGCGAGTGATGGGGATCGAACCCACGCATGCCAGAGCCACAATCTGGTGTGTTAACCACTTCACCACACCCGCCATAATTATTAACACGGGCAGTAGGAATTGAACCCACACTGAAGGTTTTGGAGACCTTAGTTCTACCTTTAAACTATGCCCGTAAAGGATGGAAGGGGAGGGATTCGAACCCCCGAACCCGAAGGAGCGGATTTACAGTCCGCCGCGTTTAGCCTCTTCGCTACCCTTCCTGATTATTGAATTGATGGCGCGAGACGGAATCGAACCGCCGACACATGGAGCTTCAATCCATTGCTCTACCAACTGAGCTACCGAGCCAAA
>NZ_CALPCT010000044.1:0-2323 GCF_943193075.1 Streptococcus caecimuris
TAGTGATAATAAATAGTTATCGGTAGGAGAGAAATGTGAGAGAATTTCAATATTTCATAAGTTATTCAAGAGATATTTACTACGAATTTGTAAATCATCTGAATAATATGTTAAACGAAATAGGATTAAAAACCTGGATTGACAAATTTGAAATTAACATTGGAGATGAAATAATTGATAATCTATATACTGTACTCGATAAAAGTGCTGATTATTATGGAATTATTTTTATATTCGATGAAACATTCTTTAACAAAGCATGGTGTATAAAAGAGCTAGATTATGCGATGAAGAAAAGGATTCCTTTTTTTCCAGTATTGTATAAAATAAAAAAAGAAGATATTCCTAGTGAGTATACCTTCTTAAAAAATTATAATTTATTAACGGTATCATCGTTAAAAGAGATAGATTATATCGTAGATCGCTTTATATTACTGCATTTGAACAATATTGTTTGTAGAGATATTCCTAAGTTTTCAATCAGCAGTTATGTCGGTAACTTTTTATTAGAACAGATTCGGTGTTGTACTGTAAACAATATTGACGCTATTTTTATCATAGATAACTTCTCTCAATATTTGAGAAAGCAGAAAAAGTCAGGAGATTTTAAACTAACTCACGAAATATTATTTTGTACTGAAATAACTCAATTATTAAAAGAACGCTTATTTAGGAAAGACTTTCAGGGAGAATATCATTTTAAAATACTGGAAATTATCCAAGAAATATACACAAACATATATATGTGATTGAAATTTAGAGAATATCAAACAAAAATAGAGATCCATCGAAGTGAAGTCAATCGGTGAGTCTCTATTTATATTACGGGAGCATTCTTTATATACTTGCTATCCATGATGTAAGACTCTCTGATATATTTAATGCAGTCAATAATAGTTTGAGATAGAATTTCAGGATCCTTCTCCGTTAGTAACTTATCTAGAAAAGGAGTGAGATAGGAATATTTATCAATTTCAGATAAAAGTGTTTGATATACTTCTAAAGAGCTCCAACCAGTTGAACCTACAGGAATAATAAATCTATTTTGCTTCATTGCCCTATCAAAATCTTCCAGTACTCCCCTAGAATTAGATAAAGTCCCATCATAATATTGGTTTCCGAATACAAATATAACTATTCCTGCTTCTGATATCATATTATCTTGAAATCTTTGTTTTGCAGATCTATCAATATGTTTATCGCTCCCCTTAATTAATGGGAGAGTTTTAATTTTTAAATACTTCGAAATATCAAGATTTTTATCATTAATCGCTGTCATCACACCATTAATCACCTGTGGTCCTACACCTTCTATATTCCCATTTCCAACAATAATTCCATTATCAATTAACTTATATCCTAAAAGATATAAAAACTCAGTAGCACTAGTCTCATCCCATTCTCCATAATTTCTGCAACTTCCAGCAATAAAGACACTGTTGGTTAAATATAACTGATAGCACTGATTAAAGATTTCATCAATCTCATTATAATTATCAATCAAAATAGTATGAATGCCATATCTTTTTAAATCATTTATTTCGAGCTCTTGTTTTATCTTGCCATATTCTAATTCGTTTTCAGGGGCGTTGGAATTTTTAAACATATCAATAGATAAATTTTTCCGAAAGCAATAATGCATTCTAATATTTTCCCCGATTAATAATCTAATTTTACTTAGAATTTGCTGAATATCTGGATCATTTAAACTATATCCTACAAATACAAATGTTTTACTAATCAGATCTCCTCGAAGTGTTTGGATAAAAAGTTTGTGACTCTCATCAAAACTCTCATAATCATCCCGAGTCAACACTGCCTCATAGGGTCTAGAAATATCTCCATGAAATTTATATACAGTAGTATCAATATTTGGGGGTGTAATTGATAAATCGTTATTATCAATCTTGACATCTACGCGTCTTCCAGATTTCTTCAAGTTGTCTTCAATTAAGTGATCATAATTAGTTGTCCAAAAAGTCCCGATGGGCATACTTGTTAGAAGTGTCAGCCAATTATTATCTTTAGAGTCTTTAGTAAATTCTTGTATTAGTTTTTGTGTAATCTGATTTTTTGAATGTGCAGAATTTTTATAGTACTGTGCAACTGAAATTAAGTCGTGTTCTTTATCAATATCTAGTCCAATCGAATCAGAAAATTGCCGTAATAGTTCTTTCCAGTTTACATACCCTGAGGGAACTGAGAGTCCTGCGCCAGCAAAAACAGCTACATTATTTTCTAACATTGCTGCACTAAAATCAGAAATAAATTGTTGTTTTAGTTTTTTCATCCTTCTCCTACCGATAACTATTTATTATCACTA